>JAUMVQ010000044.1 GCA_030530085.1 Desulfovibrionaceae bacterium
TGCAGGAAATCGTGACCTTCAAGGTTCCTGCCGAGTACCTGGACCTGCCTGCTACTACATGGGAAGCCGGTGACGAATGCCGCATTTACTACAAGGAAAATGCCAAGCATCAGGCCCTGCGCTTCATGAACGTTACCAGAACCAATATCTTCAAGAAGTAAATCCAAAAGAGTGGCTGCCAGGGGAATCCCCCCGGAAGCGGAAGGATTTCCCTGGCAGCATACAAAGGAGAAGAGGACAGCGTAACTGGCGCAGATATGCAAAGAAAATTGCGTGCCTCTGATGGAGAGCGACCATGAGAAGGCATACAGATTCAGATGACAGTATCTACGTCTGAGCGAGGTTCTCTCAAGGGCCAGTACGGATTTATTGGAAATCACGATGCTGACCAGGATGTTTTCCCGCAACCTCACCTCCCATGCAGTCAAAGCGGAACTGGACAAAATTTCTGCCACCCGGAGGAAGACAACACAATGCCTGGCTTGAAAGTTACAGCTGCCTTTCAACAGTTCAGGTATTTCTGCTCCGGTGACATATATTCGTAAAGAATATTTAGCAGGGGAATTGAGCAACATCCGTCCTCATTGTGTATTTCCTTACAGTGCCGCCAGCAATCCCGCAGCTGGCGGCACTTCGTTTTTCAGCACACTTAAAGGCACAAAGACCGCAATCCCCGTATTGAACAGTTGAAGAAAGAGCCCGCTGGCACTATACAGAAAAAAATTTATTGTGGCCGATACCTCTTTTGACAAAACGGACCGCATTTTTTAGTACGTCTTTTTTTGCCGCAACCTTTTGCAAGGAATAGTATATGTCCGAAAAAGTCCATTCTCCTCTTCTTGAAACAAACGACTGGCTGTTGTTCAGCCAGGGCAGGGGTCGCCAGAAAATGGCTGGACTTTTGGCCGGTGTCTTCCTTGTCCTTGCAATGGCAGTGCTGGTGGACGGCCTGGTGGCCCGCATGATTGGCGGCGGTAGCTATCGCCTGGAAATGCTGGCTGGAACCTCGGAACTGGTATCCGGTCCTCTGGGACAGGGAAAGCCCACTGAAGATCAGATACAGGCTTTCCCGATTCCGGTTGATGCACCTGTCGATTTTGAATTCAGCGGCTTTTTCAACAGCTACTGGTTCGGTACAGGCATGTGGCGTGGTATCGTGCATGTTCCCGAAACAGCAGAGAGCGGTACATATGCTCTGGCGGTAGGCATAGAAGGACAGCCTTCCTCGACCTTTCAGACCTATACCATCAGTGTTGCCAGAAGTGCTGATGAACAGAACAGGCAGGCCTTGTCTCTTGTGCGGCGGTTCAGCGGCCTGAACCCTTTTTATGTCGCCGCTTTTTTTGCCGTTTTCGGCCTGGGGCTTGCCCTGGGCAATTTTGCCCTGGGCAACCGCGGCAACAAGCTGCTTGCGTCCATGGGATTGTCTGAGATCTTCAGGGTTCAGCCTGACGGAGACTTTCTGCGCATATTTGCAGTGACTGGCAAAAGAAAAGTGGACGGGACAGCCTTTGTCTGCTTTGACGCCGATCTCCTGCGCCTTGGCAAAGTTATTTTTGACAAGGAAAAAGGCGGGCTTTGTGAATGCCTTTTTGTAAAGGGCGATGGCGATGTTCCGCAGAAAGGTTCGTTTATTGCCTTCTGGGATCCCGAGGCGCCTGAACGTTCTCCCATGCGCAAGGGAATCTTCACTTCGGTCCTGAGCAAAAAGCTTACGACAGGAAGTGCGGAAAAGCCGGAATCTGCTGTACAAGAACATAAGCCTGACGATGCATCGAAGTAAAAGATACTATTTTGAGGAGGAAAAAATGGAACAAGAGGAACATAATTGTACACTGTGTCCCTGCGGCAGCGGAAAAGACTATGCCTCATGCTGCCAGCCTTACCATGACGGAAAGGAGTGGCCCCAGGATGCAGAACAGCTGGTACGGGCCAGATATAGCGCCTATGTCCTGCACAAGTGGCAGTATCTTGTCGATACCCATATGGCGGGACCTGGGGATGAACGTCTGACTGCCGAAGAGCTTGAAGAACGTACCAATGGCGTGAACTGGCAGGGGCTGAATATCGTAGGGAGCGGTATCTGCGGTGAGGAAGAAGAGGATGAAAGGGGCAATCCCTTTGTAAACTTCTATGCGTACTATCTGATGGATGACGGCCTTCACCAGTTAGGCGAGCACTCCTTTTTTGCCATCAAGGATGAAAAGCTCTATTATACAGGCGGCGTTCCCCTTGTCCCTGAACCGTACCGCAAGGCAGAACCAAAGGTAGGGCGCAACGATCCCTGCCCCTGCGGCAGCGGAAAAAAATACAAGAAGTGCTGCGGCAAAAATGCCTGAGTGCAGGATGCCGCACTGGCAAGAGTCTCCGTCCCGAGACGAAAAAACTGAGGCTTAGCAGCCTAAGCTGGAGGAAATATGGCATACCTTGAATGGTCAAGAGCCTTTGGCGGAAGAGTTGTCCGTGCCCATGCAGATGCAATGCAGGCAAGAGCCGGTGAAATGGCCGTGCGTCTGAAGAATGAACTTGACGCCGGCACGCTGCCTTTTTTGTCTATGGGCTATGTGGATGCCATACGTCGTGACATGCCTGCCATTCTGGAGCGGGCCCGCATGTACAAAAACATGCTTGTTCTTGGCATCGGCGGTTCTGCCCTGGGTGCCAGGGCCATGCAGCGTGCCTTTGCGCCCTCTCAGGATATGCCGGGCCATGACGGGCGTACCCTGTGGATTGCCGACAATGTCTGCGCTGTCACGCTTGGCAAATGGTTTGAGAAGCTCGATCCCAAAGAAACCTGTGTTGTCACCATTTCCAAATCAGGCGGTACCATTGAGACCATCTCCCAGTATTTTCTGGCCAGGGAATGGCTGCAAAAAGCACTGGGGGCTGCCTGGAAAGACCACATGTTTCTCGTGACTGACAAGGAAAATGGCTTTTTGCGCGAGCAGGCTTCAGAGCATGGCCTGGCCAGCCTGGAAGTGCCTGACTACCTTGGCGGCCGCTATTCAGCCCTTTCTGCTGTCGGCCTGCTTCCTGCAGGCTATCTTGGCATTGACTGGGAAGCCCTGCTTGAGGGTGCTGCTTCTGTGGCCAGGCCCCTGCGTGAAAATCCGGCCAGCATCAAGGAACATCCTGCCTTTGCCCTGGCCTGCTGGGCAAAATCCCTGGAAGAATACAGCTACCACGACCTTATTTTCTTCTGCTATGAGCCTCTCTTTGCTACCTATGGCCCCTGGTTTGCACAGCTCTGGGCTGAAAGCCTTGGCAAGGACGGGCTTGGCACCATGCCGGTGCCTGCAACCGGTGTCACTGATCAGCACAGCGTCAACCAGATGTTTCTTGACGGCCAGCGCAACAAGGCCTGCCTTTTCCTGACAAGCGGCAAGGCCGTAAAAGGCCCCGTTTTCCCGGATACGCTTCCGGAAGGATGGCAGTTCCTTGCAGGCAAGCCTTTTGCCTCCCTGCTTGAGGCCGAGGCCATGGGAACACGGATGGCCCTGACCAAATGCCAGGTGCCCCTGGTGCATATCCATCTTGATGATGCAAGTGAATATTCCGGCGGCCGTCTCATGCTTCTGCTTGAGGCTGCCACGGTCTTCACCGGCTGGCTCATGGGCATCAATCCCCTGGATCAGCCTGCCGTTGAACTTGGCAAGCGCCTCGCCAATGCCCGTCTTGGCAAGCCTGGCTATGCGGCTGAAGAAAAAGATCTTGCCGCCTACCTTGAGGTCTCCGAGGAAAGGCAGTCTTTTTAGTTTGATTTACTAAAGGTTGCTGTCGTACACTGTCCGGCAGGGCAGCAGCATACAGGCTGCTGTTCTGCCGGATATCTTTTTTGCAAAAATCACAGGGCGGGTACAGTGGAGACTAATGGCACAAAGCATGGCAACGGAGCCGGCAAAAAGGGAATTGTACTGGGCGACGAACAGGGGCTGTCTCTCAGCTACGCACGCACTTTGTCCTGGCTCTCCCTGCTTATTGTGCTCCTGGTAAGCCTGGGACTTTCCTATTTTATATCCAACCAGACCCGCAATACCCTCATGACAAGGCAGGAGGGCCTGGGCGTTCTTCTGGCACACAACTTAAACAATCAGATTTTCCAGCGTTTTGCTGTCCCGACCATACGTGACTATGGCCATATATCCCTGCGCAACGAGGAACAGCGCGACCTCATGGACAGGGTAGTGCGTTCTGTTATCGTTGGCCTTCCTGTTTCAAGGCTGCGTGTCTATGAGCCGTCTGGCAAGGGCGTGACCTATTCTACGGAACCCGGCGAATTCGGGCGTATGGATCTTGTGCCTGAAAACATGCAGAGCGTACTGCACGGGGAAAATACAACTCCTGTTATCCATTCCAGCCTGGAAGTCTGGGAAATTCCTTTCCACTGGCCTCTGAAGCCCGGCACGGTACAGATGACGACGCTTTTCCCCTTAAGGGGCGATGCCTATCTTCTGCGCCTGGCAGCGCAGGAGTTTTTGTCCAAGGAAGGCGATATTCCGCCTCATCTGTCTATTTCGGAAACCCCGTTGATGGGCGTGCTTGAGGTAACGCAGGATATTACCGGTGACTATGTGCAGGTCTTGCTTGTCCAGATAGCCATCGTGGTCATGTGCCTTTTGTCATCGGTCATCATGTTTGCCCTGCTGCTGATCATTATCCACAGGGCAGAGAGCGTGCTCAAGCTGCGCATGCAGAAGAATTTGCAGCTGGAAAAGGAACTGCAGAGCACCGAAAGGCTGGTGAGCATGGGACGCGTTGTGGCAAGCATTGCCCATGAAATACGCAATCCCTTAGGCATTATCCGCTCGACAGTTGACCTTTTGCAAAAAAGGGCTGCATCCTCGTCAGACAAGGGAACACAGAGGCTGCTGGTTGCCATGCACGATGAGACGCTGCGCCTGTCCCAGACAGTGAATGACTTCCTTGATTATGCCCGTCCAAGGCAGCCGAAGCAGGACCCGGTAGAGCTTGAGCTTGTCCTTTCCCAGATTGTGGCTTTTGTGGAAAGCGATTTTGAGAGGTCTGGCATTACGCTTACAGTCGAGTTTGCCCAGAAGCTCTGGGTACTGGGCGACAAGGATCTGCTCTACAGGGCCTTCTACAATATCATGATGAACGGCCGCCAGGCCATTCAGGGAGAAGGCAGCCTGCATGTCCTGGCCAGGAAAGAAGGCGACAAGGCTGTCCTGGCTTTCAGAGATTCCGGCCCTGGTTTTGACACAGACATTATGGACAAGATCTTTGAGCCCTTCTTTACTACCAAGGAAAGCGGCACAGGCCTGGGGCTGCCCATTGTCCACTCCATTATCACGGCCCATGGCGGAGACGTGAAGCTTGGCAATGCTGAAGAGGGCGGCGCCGTGGTGACTGTCCTGCTGCCCCTGGCGCCTGCGGATGTAGTAGCTCCGCAGCAGGAAGCAGGATCTGGCGTAGCAGGAGCGGAGAAACAACAAACTGCCACTCCGGAAAGCAGCAAAGCGGACGGCATGAAGGTTGAGAGCCTCAAGCTGGAAAGCCTGCAGTTGGAAAACCTGGAGAAGAATGAGCTCTAAAAGGCTGTGGCCCGGGTAAAAAGCCTGTGTCTTGCGGCTTGAATTGGGCGTGTCCCTTTAGTAGGGTACAGGCAGTGGCACCAATGCTGTTGCGTTGCTGTATGTTGGAAGAGCCCCTGGTTAAAGAAGAGGTATAGCGGTATGTCGGAATCGGCGCATATTCTTATTATAGACGATGAAAAGAATTATCTTCTGGTTCTGCAGACGCTGCTTGAAGATGACGGCTATACCGTGACTGCCTTAAACGATCCGGAAACGGCCCTGGCTTTTTTGCAGGAAAGCGAGGTGGACGTGGTTGTCACCGACATGAAGATGCCGCGTGTGAGCGGCATGGAGGTGCTGGCCAGGGTCAAGAAGGAATGGCCGCATATTCCCGTGCTTATCATGACTGCCTTCGGCTCTATCGAAAGTGCCGTGGAAACCATGAAATACGGTGCCTTTGACTACATAACCAAGCCTTTTGCCAATGATGAGCTTTTGTTGTCCGTTCACAATGCCGTTGAGCTGTCCCGGACCCACAGGCAGTACCGCCTTTTGCAGGAAGCCATGCAGAAGCACTACGGCATGCAGACTTTGATTGGCAGAAGCAAGAATATGACCCAGGTGCGCCAGATGGTGGAGCGCGTTGCGCCCGGGCGCACCACTGTCCTGATTACAGGCGAAAGCGGAACAGGCAAGGAGATGGTTGCCAGGGCCATTCACCTGGCATCCCCGCGCAAGGAGAATCCCTTTATTATCGTTGACTGCACCTCCGAACTGCCAGGATCCCTGGAACAGGAACTCTTTGGCTCGGAAACGCCTTCTTCAGCCGGCTCCCCGGCCATACGTCGCGGCCGTATAGAGCAGGCAGACGGCGGGACGATCTTCCTGGATGATCTGGGAGCGCTGTCTTCTGACTTGCAGGCAAAGCTGCTGAGGGTTTTGCAGGACAGGAAAATAGAGCGCGTCGGCGGCACGTCTCCCATTGACGTGGACGTGCGCTTTGTCATGGCCTCACTTGATGACCTGTCTGCCAGAGTAGCCGAGGGAACTTTCCGCGAGGATCTCTATTACCGCGTCAATGTGGTGCAGATACAGATGCAGCCGCTGCGCGAACGCAGGGAGGACATCCCTCTCTTCATCGGGCATTTTGTCAGCAAGTATCATCAGGACAACAGCATGGAGGAGCAGAAGAGCTTTTCCACCCAGGCTCTTAACTACCTGACAGGCTATGACTGGCCCGGCAATATACGCCAGCTGGAAAACGTGGTGGAAAACTGCATGGTGCTGGTGCCTGGAACTGTCATAGACGCAGAGGCCCTGCCTGCCGAGATACGCGACGAGGACTCTCAGTTTAAGAGCGCCGTGGATCTGCTGCCAGTGCAGATGGATCTTGCCGATACGCTTAACAAGATAGAGGCAGCCATTATCCGCAGAGCCCTGGTGAGGGCAGGCATGGTGCAGGTCAAGGCTGCCGAGCTCTTGAACATATCCAAGAGCCTTTTGCAGTACAAACTGAAAAAATACGGCATCACAGGCCATTAGCAGGGCAGGCTGCCGGAATGTTGCTTTCCGGCCTTATTGCAGCATGTCATGGAAAGACCCGATCCTGGTACCATACCGCTTAGCCCCGGAGTGTATCTCTATAAAGATGCCCAGGGCACGGTTCTTTATGTGGGCAAGGCCCGTCTTCTGCGGCGCCGTGTGCTGTCCTATTTCAGGACTGACGGCATTGCGGTCAAGACGCAGGCCATGCTGAGCCATGCCGTAAGCCTTGATTTCATAACCACAACTACTGAAAAGGAAGCCTTCCTGCTTGAGGCCAGCCTGATAAAAAAATACAGGCCTCACTATAATATACTGCTGCGTGACGACAAGCAGTATGCGCTCTTTCGCTTTGATCTCACTGCTGACTACCCGAGGCTTGAGATAGTGCGCCATGCACGCAGGGACAAGGCAAGCTATTACGGCCCCTTTACCTCTGCCCTGGCAGCCAGGGAAACCTGGAAGCTGCTGCACAAGGCCTTTCCCCTGCGCCGCTGCACTGACAGGGCCATGCGCAACAGAATCCGTCCCTGCCTCTACTATCATATGGGGCAGTGCCTGGCTCCCTGCACCGAAAACGTGGCAAGGGATGAGTACCATGCCGTGGCCGATGCCGCAGCCCAGGTGCTGTCAGGCCGCGGACAGGAGTTTGTGGCATCATTGCGCAAGGCCATGCTGGATGCCTCGGAAAAGCTGGAATATGAGAAGGCCGCCAGGATAAGGGATCAGATACAGGCTGTTGAAAAGACGGTTGAGCGCCAGTCTGTCATGCTGCCCAAGGGCGGCGACATGGATGTCATCGGGCTCTATCAGGCAGAACGTGGACTGGCTCTTGGCGTGCTCTTTGTGCGTGGCGGGGCTGTGCTTGGAGGCAGGTCCTTTTTCTGGAACGGGCTTGATTTTGGCGATGCAGGGGAACTGATGTACTCCTTCATCTCCCAGTTTTACCTGGAAGTGACTCCGCCCCCGCGCCTGCTTCTGCCGTGGATACCGCAGGACAGCGAGGATAAGGACGAAGATGGCTGCGATATTCAGGATGAGAAGCAGGCAGGGGATGGGGAAAAGCTGACTGAAAAGGAACTGCTGGAACAGAGCCTTGCTGAACGCAGGGGGCAGTCCGTGCGCCTGGTAGCTCCACAGAATGCCGATGACAACAGGCTCATAGACATGGCCAGATCCAATGCCAGGGAAGAGGCAGTGCAGAGGGAAAAAGCCCTGAAGGCCGGTCCTCTTCCCCAGATAGCAAGGCTTTTGCATCTGCCAGGTCCTTTGTCCAGAATAGAATGCGTGGACGTCTCCCACAGCAGCGGCAAGCAGACCAGGGTAGGACTTGTGGTCTATACAGACGGGGCACCGGACAGATCGCAGTTTCGTACCTATGCCATGCCCGACAGCAACGACGACTATGCGACCCTCTATGCCTGGGTGGCAAGACGCATTGAGTCAGGGCCGCCATGGCCTGATCTTCTGCTCATAGACGGAGGCCAGGGACAGGTTGCCACCGTTGCCAGAGCCCTGAAGGACAATGCAATGCAGGGGCTCTTCCCCATAGCAGGCATTGCCAAGGCAAGGGATGAAAGAGGCCATGCTGACCG
The DNA here is from genome assembly GCA_030530085.1 of Desulfovibrionaceae bacterium. Taxonomy (GTDB): domain Bacteria; phylum Desulfobacterota; class Desulfovibrionia; order Desulfovibrionales; family Desulfovibrionaceae; genus Desulfovibrio. The sequence goes on from JAUMVQ010000044.1 coordinate 8,672, forward strand.
CAGGGCCGGCAATGTGGCAGACCGTATCTTTGAAGAGGGGCGCAGCAATCCGGCTCCGTTTAAGGAAGGAAGCCCCGAGCTTCTCTTTTTGCAGTCTGTGCGCGATGCAACGCACCATTTTGCCATTACAAGGCACCGCCAGGCCAGGGCAAAACAGGCCCTGGACGGTGAGCTCATGCGCCTGCCTGGCATAGGAACGGCCACTGCCCGCCTGCTCTGGAAGCATTTCCCCTCTGTCGAGGCCATGCAGAAGGCAGGAGAAGAGGAACTGGCTTCCATTCAGGGAATAGGCAAAGTGCGCGCCGCCAAGATTGCTGAATGCCTGCGCATGATGTCAGCAGACGGCTCAGGAACAGGGAAAAAGCCGCAGGCAGGGACAAAAGCTGCTGCCGCAAAAAAGACAGCTGAAAGCAGTGCCGCCAAATAAGGAAAAGTACTGCCTGCGTAAGAAAAAACGTGAGTCAGGCCTGCCAGTCATTGACACTGCTGTATACTAAGTATAGTTCCCTTTCATTGTTTTCAGCCTGGCAAAACCACGGGCTTTTTTTTTGTCTTTTTTATCCTTTGTATCCGGTGTCCCCGGCATGGTTTTGGGTGTGTTTTCATGCGTCGTCGGAACGTGTGTCCTCTTCTGTTTTGCCTCCTTCCTGCCTTTGCCGTCCTTTTTGCCTGTGAAGCCCTGGCCAGCGCCGGCTCTTCCCTCGTGGCAGTAAATGAAGTTCCCGGGCCTGTGCGTGAGCTTGAACCGGCAGGCACCCTGGGAAGCAGGCCCTATTACACTGTTAATTTGAAGAAAACAGGCCGCAAGGGACTGCCTGATATACAATTTACATACCCCAGTGTGGGCGTCACCAGCGTGGACAGGGACATCGCCCTGTGGGCCCAGCATATTGCCTCGTCCTTTGAGCGTGATTTTGCCTCCCAGGCCTTTGCTGCCGAGTCCAGCCAGCCTGCGTGGGATCCTAAAAGCGCCTCTTCCTTTCTCAGTGCCAGCTACACCATGCTTTCCGCCTCCGACGATGTGGTGAGCATTGTTTTTTCCTTGTGGATGGGGACAACGCATGAAAGCTTCATAGGAAGCATTGACGGCCATCCGTATATGGAGCAGTCCTACAGCGAGGACGTGCTGACCCTGAACTACAACCTGCGCACAGGGCAGAGGCTGCATCTGGTGGACATGTTTGAAAAAGTGGATGTGGCTCTGGATATTCTTTCCAGCCAGAGCAGGCAGGCCCTGGCCAAATCTGTAGGGCGCGGCCATGTTGATGCCGTTATCCTGAAGGGTACTACTCCTGAGCCTGAAAATTATGCCAGCCTGGCCCTGACCAGGGACGGTATACGGGTCTATTTCCAGCCATACCAGGTGAGCTCCCTTGCAGGCAGCCAGTATGTAAATATTGCCCTGGAGGCCCTGCTTGACGCAGGTCCCATGCTCAGCCTGTGGGGACGATGAAAACCTACACAAACAGAGGCAGATGCCCTGGCATAAAACTGTCCGGATATGAGTCTGTTCAGTTATGAGCCAGCTTGCTGAAAGGAATACTGCAGAGATTTCTCTTCTGCTGCAAAAGGCCCGCTCCATGACAGAAGGAGAGGGCAGGCTTGTCTTTCTGACCGTCTTTGGCTCTGCTCTCTACGGTACAAGCTGCGAGGGACTGTCAGATCTGGATGTCCGCGGGCTGTATATTCCGTATCAGGAGCCTGGATCGAAAAAAGAAGCCGAAAAAGAAAAAGGGCTTCATTATTCAACCGGAAGTACCGGCAGCCGCAACGACAGCCAGGATGTTGACATTGACCTTTTGCCATTTGACCGCTGGATGAGCGTGATGCTGGCGCACGGGGACATCGGGGCGCTTGATTTGCTGTATGCCCCGACAAATGAAGCCTGCACACTGTACTGCCATCCTGCCATAAACCCTCTTTTTGCCAGACCTCTCCGGTATCTTGACTTAAGTGACGGGACGTATTTGGTCCGCTACTGCCAGGGGCAGGGGAATACCTACGGCCTCTCCGGGACAAGGCTTGGAACATTGTGGCGGGTGTATCTTCTGGCATCTGAGCTTGTCTTGCAAAAAGGGGAGCACATGCGTGTGCGTGACTGCCAGAAAGAGCTGGCAGAAGAGGCAGGAACTCAGAAATACTGCATAGCGCTTGAAGACGGAGGCCTTTTGCTTTGCGGGCAGTGTCATGCAGGCGCAATACAGATAACGGAACTGTGCAGGCGGCTTGAGAAACTGCTTGGCCCGCACAGGGAGAGGATAGAGTCGGCAAGGTCCGGAAAAGGGGTGGACTGGAAGGCACTGGCGCACGCCATGAGGGCCATCTGGCAGGTGAAAAAACTTCTGACCTGCGGAGAGCTTTCCTTTCCCTTGTCCTGTGCAGAGGAACTGAGGAAAGTCAGGCTGGGGAAATGTTCCTTTGCTGAGGTCGAAAAAGAGATAGTAGCTGGAATGAAAGAGGTGGAAAGGCTCAGGACGGCATCTTCCTATGCGCACAAGAAGGATGAAGCGGCAGTCTGGCGAGACCTGGTTTTGTACAGGAATACAGTTTTAGGCTGATGAATCAACTGGTACATTATATTATGCCTCTGTTTTCGCACATATCTGTTTTATTAAGGAATATACCCATACAGTAGCTTGCTGAGCTTCTTGTATTGCAATTGCCTTTTCATTGTCAGAAAGCTGGCATTTGAGAATGTTCAATTGCTTTTCTGCAATATTATCCTTCCCGATAGCCTTCAACGCCTGGATGATTGTAGCTGTTTTCCTTGAAATTTTTGAAATTTCCCTGTTGTTCGTATGTCTGAATTCTATTGTGACGGATCCGACCTTAAATGTGCGATATGGACCGTCACTGATATAACTCCATTTTGCAGGAACTTGTGCAGACAACCCAAGCTGGTTGAGCGCAGTAGCTCCGCATGGTGCAATTGTCCAGCCGTATTTTCTAGCCAAAGTTTTCGCAATGTTATCAGGCGAAGGGGCTTCATATTCGTCAATCAGTTTGCAGTATCGTGGGCAATAGTAGAGGCCTCTCATGACTCTTTGTATTTTTCCTGCTTTAGCCAGCCGTAAAAGAGCCTTGCGTACAGCGTGATATTCTCCAAGATCCAGAAAGTCATAAGCGCTGAGGATTTCGCCGTCTCTTTTTTGTCTGAACCGCTCAAGAATTAGGGTGATGACACTGTCTCTAGGCATGATGTACCTCCTTTTGTTTTGTCTCAAAAAATATATAATTTTTGAGACATAACAAGCAAAAGGTCTTTCGCTGTTTTCTCAGGTTCACCGGGATAGCTTCTGTCCCCGTCCATACGTAGTATCTGCTCCTTTTCTGCACTCCTTGCCGTAGTAAGGGCATTTGGGTAGTATCTCCATGCCTTTGTCTCAGGGGCATGTCATACGAAAAGATAATCATGCACTTTTTTTGCATGTGTACAGCAGAAAATAAGGATACTGTCCATGATAATACACTGCCCCCATTGTGATTATACCAGGGAAATGCCCGATGAACGT
>JAUMVQ010000045.1 GCA_030530085.1 Desulfovibrionaceae bacterium
ACATCTTGTTTTTACAGTAAAAATATGGTTTTAAAGCGGTGGGAAGTATGAGTCAATTAATTCACGAAAATTTTCTTCGCCTGTTAAGAAGCCCTTTTCAGACATTTTTTGTCCTTGTACAGAATGCGTCAGGTGCCCCGGAGAAGCGCCGTCTAGAGAAGCCCTCTGCTGCGCAGGGCCTTGTTGCTGAGGGCTGTAGGGAGAGCTGCCAGAGGATCTTCGGGCCAGGGGTGGCGCGGGTAGCGGCCGCGCATTTCGGAGCGGACAGAGGGATAGACTTCGCGCCAGAAAGTGCCCGGATCGCTTGTTACAGCCAGAATGCGGCCGGAAGGCGAGAGAAGATGCAGTGCAAGAGGGATGCTTCCTGCCAGAAGCGGCGTTTTTGCCAGGCCAAAGCACTCCTGCAGCTTGGCCTCTGCATAGGGCGTCTCCTCTTCATAATGAATGGGACAGGACCTGCCGCTCGGGGCTGTCCAGAATGATGGCGCAAGGTCATTCAGCTTTGCCTGGCATTGCCAGGGAAGAAGACCGTGCAATACGGCAGACAAGGTATCGGGCGGGATGGAGCCGATGTCAGAGCAGTCAGCAAGCACTTCAGGGAGCCATTGTTCCCAGCCTGCCAGAAGGGCAGCCCTGTCAAGGACAGGCCAGGGGGATCCGCACTGCCTGGCCACAAAGGTGACCCTGGCAAGCCACCCCGTAAGATTTTCAGAGAAAGAAAGGCAGTCCAGGCCCTTTTTCAGGACGAAGGCGCAGAGTTCCTTTGTTATGTCTTCCCTGTCGTCTTTTTTAACGGGAACAGTATTTTCTGAGAGGACAAGGGCATCCAGGGAGCGCTGCAAAAGCACGGAGGCCTGGCCTGAGTCAGAAATTCTGATGAGGCGATGTTCGGATATGTGGTCTGAGAGGTGGGAGAACACATCGTCCTCGGCAACAGGGCAGAAGAGGGCGGCCCTGGCAGAAGACGCAGCACCGCTTCCTGCCTGAGATCTGCCAGTGTCGGCCAGGGTGCTTTCAAGGGCCAGCACAAAGCGGTCTGCTCCCTGTGGTATGAGGATGCCTGTGCCTGAGCGCATAAGCCCGGCAGTAAAATCACCGTCCCTTGCCGCAGCGGTGCGCATGGCAATTTTGTCGGCAAAGCCTGGCAGAAGAAGGCGCCCCAGGGCATGGCCTTCGATGCTGCTGAGACAATTTAAGGAGAGGGTATTTCTGTCTGGGAGGGAGATGCCTTTTCTGCAGCGTCCCATGCGCGCCAGCAGATAGCCTGCCTGGTCAAGCAGGTCGTCCTTTTCTTTTTTGGAGGCTTTTGCTGCCAAGCTGCCAAGCAGATAGGCAAGATCCTGCCCCTGGGGCCTGCCCTGCCTGTCGTCAAGATATGCGCAGACAATGGCTGCAAGAAAGAGATCGCTTTCCTCTGCGTCCAGCAGGATGGAGGCAGTTCTTGGTGAGAGGCCAAGCTGCGCCATGGCTTCCCCGTGTTTTGTGATGCTGCCGTTTCTGTCCAGGGCGCCAAGGTTTTTGAGGACAGACTCTGCTGCCTCAAGCGTGCCTGCAGCAGGCTGGGTAACAAAGGGGAGAGCATTGGCTTTTTCACCCCAGAGGGCCAGATCAAGGACGAGCGGGCTTAAGTCCGCTTCCAGAATTTCCGGCAGGGCATGCGGCAGCATCGCCTCCTCTGTCGCCCTGGACCACAGCCTGACACAGATGCCGGGCTCTGTCCTTCCGGCACGCCCGCGCCGCTGGTCTGCTGATGAGAGAGGTATTCTTCTGGTGACAAGGCGCGAGGACATGCGTCTCGGGTCATAATGAAGCCTTCTGTTGAGGCCGCTGTCTGCCACTATGCGTATGCCTTCTATGGTGAGCGAGCTCTCTGCTATGTCCGTGGCAAGGACTGCCTTGCGCCTCCCGTTTTTGCAGGGAGCCAGCGCCAGGGCCTGCTCCTTTCCTGACAGGCGGCCATAGAGGGGATAGATATCGCAGTCAGCTGGCAGAAGATCGGCCAGCGCTTCGCTGGTGCGCAAAATTTCCCTTTCGCCTGGCAGAAAGGCCAGCAGGCTGCCCTCTTCTTTTTGCATGATGCCGGCTATGACCTGCGCCATGTGGGCAGGCAGAATGCGTATATACTCCGCAAGCGATGCAGCCTTGGGCGGACAATACTCTGTCCTGACAGGATATCCGGGGCGTCCTGCCCTGATGACGGGAGCCTTTAAAGCCGTGGAGAGTGTCTCTGCATCCATGGTTGCAGACAGTATGCCCACGCAGAGATCCGGCCTGAAAAGTTCCTGGGAGCGCAATGCCAGGGCAAGTCCTGTGTCCGAGGTCAGATGCCGTTCGTGGAATTCGTCAAAGAGCACGCAGGAAACATGTTCCAGTGACGGATCGTCGCAGAGCATCCGCGTGAGCACGCCTTCGGTGATGACAAAAAGCCTTGTGTCTTTGCTGACTTTTGTCATTTTGCGCATCACAAGGCCCACAAGCCCGCCGACTGCAGTGTGCATAAGCCTGGCCAGGTGTTCTGCCAGCATGCGCGCAGCTACCCTGCGTGGCTCAAGGAGCATGATGCGTTCCGGAAAATGCTGCAGCGCCCAGAGCGGCACACGCGTGCTTTTTCCTGTTCCTGGTGCGGCTTCCAGCAGAAAGCGCGGCAGGAGCAGGGCTTTTTCAATGTCTTTTCGCTGTGCATCCAGGGGAAGCGGCGGCAGTTCGGGGAGGTTAAATACAGGCATTATGGCAGGGTCCGCAGGAAAATCGGCTGGCAGGGCTTGCAAGGCGTACAAAAATGGTGTTCTCTGAATTTTTGCTGAACGCAGGCAAAAGTATAGGCAAAAGGCTGTCTTTTCAACAGCCGCGCGTTCAGGCTGCAATGCAGGGAGATGAGGAGAGATACGGTGCAAGAGGCGGCAGATACCATCATAGGCCGGAACAGCGGTCTGAAAGAGGTCTTCCGCACGCTTATGCGTGTGGCGCCTACGGAAAGCACCGTGCTTGTGACCGGCGAATCAGGCACAGGCAAGGAACTGGCAGTCCGCTTTCTGCATGAGCAGAGCAAAAGAAAGAACGGGCCGCTGGTGCCTGTCAACTGCGGCGCCATCCCGAGGGATCTTCTGGAATCGGAGCTGTTCGGCCATGAGAAGGGCGCCTTTACCGGTGCTGTCTCAGCCCATCAGGGGCGCTTTCAGGCTGCCAGCCACGGCACTATTTTCCTCGATGAAATAGGCGAGCTTGAACTGCCGCTGCAGGCCAAGATACTGCGCGCCCTGCAGGAGCAGGAAATAGAGCCGGTAGGGAGCAGAAAGCCTGTCTCAGTGGATGTGCGCGTTGTGGCTGCCACCAACAGGGATCTTGAGCAGATGGTCGCCCAGGGCCTTTTCAGGGAGGACCTCTTCTACAGGCTGCAGGTTATTCCTGTACATCTGCCTCCCCTGCGTGAACGTGGCAGCGATATCCTGGAACTTGCCCGCTTTTTCATGCACAAGTTCTGCGCCAGGGACAAGCGCCCTGAGCTTGCCTTGTCTGACGAGGTCTGCGATATTTTTATGCGCTATGCCTGGCCCGGCAATGTGCGCGAGCTGCAAAACTATATGGAACGCATGGCGGTCCTGGTGGAAGGGGATCTCCTCACTCCTCAGGACCTGCCTGCCAAGGTCCTGAAAGCTGTTGCCGCAAAGGACGGCCCGGATGACACAGACGATGCAGGCACCGCAGATAACGCAGATGCCGCATCCTGTGCGCACAACAGTACTCCTGCCCATATGTCCTCTGAAGGGGCAGGTACAGCACAAGGCTACGTGCAGCCCTCTCTTGCCGTCCTGGAAGAGAAGGGGCTGGGGCTCAAGGCCTTCCTGGAAGACATTGAGATGTCCCTGATACAGGAGGCGCTGAAGGCCGAAAACGGCAGCCAGCAGAAGGCAGCGAGCCGCCTTGGCATCAAAAGGACTACCCTGATTGAAAAAATGAGGCGCAAGGGGCTTTTATGACGGCTATCAGCCGCAAATGGCCGCAGCGTTTTCCTCTGAGAGTACTTCTTGGTTTTATTCAGATGACTGTTCAGAAGACAAGGAAGTGGAATATGCGAAAGAACTGGTATCAATATATGCTTGGCTGCGCAGTGGTGCTGTGCCTGGCCGCTTTTGCAGGATGCACGCAGGCAGGGAAAAGCCTGCAGGGCTTTTCCGCAACAAGCTATGTCTCATCCGTGCGCCCGGCCCTGAGCATACAGGCCGTAAACATGCCCCTTAAAGTACGTGCACAAGGCTTTGGAACGCTCTACAGGCCCTCCATGACAGGTGTGTCTGTTTCCGTATACAGTGCTGTCTATGCCACATCTCCCAAGGAGCCCGTGGCCATCGTGACACATGCCAAGCTTCCGACGCACAAGCGCTGGATCTGGTCCACAGTGTATCCCAGGCCGGCTTCTGTGCATGAGGCCACAGAGCAGGTCGGGCCTCTTGCGATGACTGCCTTTACCTATCTTGTTCCCTGCATAACGGATCCCTTTGCCGGCGTGGCCGGGGAAGAAACGGCTGAAGGACAGCAAAGCTACTGGATAGCCAGGCATTTTGCAGCTCCGGCCAATTTCAGGTACGACAAGATAAGCCTTGAATACAGGGAACCTGCCCCCAAAGAGATGACAAGCCTTTCCTCCGGCATCCCCTATGGCATGACAGAGTGGCTGGCCGGATTTGAGGAACGCGCCAGGAAGGCCTTTGCCATCACTGAGCCGCAGGGCAGTGCCTCTGATCTTGCAGGCGCAGACATGGGCTCAGTCCGCTGGCGCTATATGAACGATGCCTGGCTCGGGGATGTCATGGAGCGCTATGACAGGGACCGCCGCTTTTAGCGTGCAGGGCCCAGGCTCTGTGCTCAGTCTTCATGCCTGACCAGGGCTCCGAGGCTGCCCTTGAAAATGAGCTTTGTGGCTGTTTTGTCGGCGATGTCTGCGACGTCCATGAATTTTTCCAGGAGGTTGAGCAGGTAGTAGCGGTCGTGTTCACACCCGTCTGTGAAGTCCTGCTCCATCTCTCCTGATTCCATGTACCTGGCAAAGGCATCCAGATCCTCTTCTGTGAGCATAAGCATCTCCCTTATTGTCGGCTATTATTACGGGTGAAAAATGTACTGTCTGGCGTTTGATATAGGCGGCACCAACTGCCGTGTGGCCGTGTATTCTGTCGAAAGCAACGGAGATGCCGTCCTGATGACTAAGGACGTGGTCCCTACAGCCAGCCTTAAGAATGCAAAGGATCTGGCGGAGTATGCCCACATATCCCTGAAGCAGTACCTGTTGTCCTGCCGCGCCTGCGCCATTGCCTGTGCGGCACCGGTTATCAATGGCAGGGCTGAACTGACCAATGCCGGCCTTGTGCTGGAAAAAGGCGAGCTGCAGGACCTGCTGGGCATGCAGGTAGCCCTTCTCAATGACTATGCCGCTGTCTGCTATGCATGCCAGGAAAGCTCCGCAGAAACAGCGGAAAAAATATGGGGCAAAGTATCGGGATCTGCGTCTTCCGAGTCACAGCCCGGCACAAGGGCCGTCTTTGGAGCCGGCACAGGGCTGGGCTGTGCAGCCGTTATGGGAAACGGAAACAAGGCTGGCATGCTCCTCAGCGAGGGCGGCCATATGTCCTGCCCCTTTGAAGGAGAGGACGAACGTAGCTTTGAGGACTTTCTCCGGGAGCAGGGAATTGACCAGCCTTCCTATGAGGACGTCCTTTCAGGACGCGGCCTAAAAAAACTTGTCCTTCATAAAACAGGACAGGCGCTGTCAGGCAAGGAATGCGGCCGCAAGTTTTTGCAGCATAATCCTGACGGCAACATGGCAGGCCGCCTGTATGCCCGTTTTCTGGGCCGTTTTGCCCGCAACTGGGCATTGTGCACCGCAAGCTGGGGTGGCTTGTGGATAGCAGGCGGCATAGCAGTGGAGAACAGGGAACTGGTGTCCTCTGTCTCTTTCAGAAATGAATTTGTCAGCGGCCGGCATAGGGATCTGATGGAAAAGATGCCTGTCTATCTCTTCAGGGACGGCGACTGCGGCCTGAGAGGCGCCATGATCTGCGCAGTGCGCCTGGCTCAGGAACAAATACAGGCACAGGAACAAATGGCAGATTAGCGCAGGCTGTCTACATAAATCCAGAGAAGGGTGCTCTGGGCCAGAGGAGATGTCTGCCCGTCAGGTCCTTTGAGCGGGGCCCCTTCCCGTGTTGCCATGCAGCACCACCAGCCAGGCCTGTTGAGAACAACGGAAAATGCGCCGCTGGCATCGGTGCGCAGGGCTATGGATTCGCTCCACGGCGTGGCTGCCTGCTGCTTGTCTGTATTGATGCGTGAGACAGTGACAGGAGATCCCGCAAAAGGCTTGCCGCTGGAAAGGACGTGTCCTGTAAAGAGAGCCGGTGCTGTCAGGCCGAAGGGACGCACGTCAGGAATTATTTCAAAATGCAGGTTGAGCGGAAGATGCCAGCCCCAGTCCTGGCCGTAGACAGGTATCATTACCTTGACCAGATGCTGTGCATAGCCAGATTCAGTCTGTTCCCACCATGGCTGTGTCTCAATGGTGAACTGATAGAGCCCCGGACGCATGAGACCCACATTGGCGCCCATGGCTTTCTGATCTAGATAGCGTATTTCTTCCAGATCCCCCAGCCTGTCTTCCCTGCTGGCCGGCTCCTCAGGTTTTTCCATATTTTTGTCAAAGCGGTAGATGCTGAACAGCCTGGGAGGATCCATGCTGTAGCCCTGGTAGCGGAAGGGATCCATGTAGGACATGAGCAGTTCCACTTCTTCCTTGATGACCTGGGGCGCCACTGTTGCCAGAATGCTGGCATTGACCTGGTCTGCCAGTTGTGCAGGACTGACTGAAATCTGCGCCTGGTGGGTCTTGGCAGTGTTCTTGCCAGGCTTTTTTTTGCTTTCAGCAGAAGCTTCCCTGGATGATTCCTTGTTGCTGGAAGAATCACTGGCGGCTTCCTTTGCCTTTTCTTCCTTGGGCTGGACGCTGTTTTCTTTTGCCTGCCTGTTCCTGCTGTCAGTAACAGGCAGGAGCTGCTGCTCTATGCTGGGCTTGCTTGGAATAAGCAGGGTAACCCGCTGGCATAAGCCGCTGGCTGGCTGTGAAAAAAGAAGTGCTGCAAAAAGACAGGCCAGAAGACGCAGCCAGGGCGCAAAAACTGTCCCTGCCGATTTTTTTTGTGTGGCATAAGCACCCTGCAGGGCGCCTGTGTGCGTGTTTTTGTTTGTCATGCCGGAATCCGGACTCCGTCCAGGATAAAAAGTTTGCCTCTTTAAAAAGTGTGCCTTTTGCAGGCTTTTTGTACGTCAAGTAACATGCTTTGTGAAGGGATATCCGTCAGGCCTGGGCTTCAGCCTGAAGCCAGGCTGTCAGCCTGGAATGCAGTTCTGGAGACGGCGTCACATTGAAGTCAGGTCCCATGGCAACAAGATAGATTGTGCCCGGATCGAGCTCGACATCGGCTATGACCTGCACAGGGCCAGGGTATTGTTCCAGAATCTGGCGCAGGGACAGCATGTCATCCCTGCCAAGCCTGTTTTTGGGAAGCCAGAAGTGCAGGGGATTTCTGTTTTCCTGGCATACCTCTGCCAGGGGCCGGAAATCTTCTGCCACCAGCTTGCATTCCTTTACCTGCCCTTCCTCCTCGTCAGTGTCTGCATCCTGCTCTTTGTCTGTTCTTGCCTTCAGCCACAATGGCGCATCGGACTGCAGCAGGGCCTGTACCTCTGACGTGTAGGCACGGGGGAAGACCGTGACCTCGCCATGCCCTGTCAGATCTTCCACCTGGACAAAGGCCATGCGTTCTCCCTTGGACTTGGTGACAACTTCCCTGACGCCTGTCACCAGCACTGCTGTGGAGATTTCAGTTTCAGGGAGTTTTTCGGCAGCTGCTTCCAGAGTTATGCAGCCTATGCGCCTTGTTTCGCGGACGTAGTTTTGCAGGGGATGGGATGTCAGGTAAAAGCCCAGGTTTTCCTTTTCAAAACGCAGGATGTCTTCCTCGGGAAATTCGGGCATGGAGGCCCGTTCTCCCAGGATGCCCACGCCAGGCAGCTTTTCTGCCTGTACCTTTTCAGTAGGAATGAGGGAAAAGAGGCTCATGCCGTCCTGCGGGCTGCCTTTCTGCTTTTTCTGGGCTTTTTCGATCACGTTGTCAAAGCAGGCAAGCATGGCCTGCCTGGTAGCCCCTGTGCAGTCTAAGGCACCGCTTTTGATCAGCGCTTCAAGGACGCGCTTGGTGACCTTGCGCAGGTTTACGCGCTCGCACAAATCCAGGAAGGACACAAAGGGACCGTCCTGCCTGGCCTTGGCGATTTCCAGGATGGCCTCGTCGCCGACACCCTTGATGCCGCCTAAGCCATAAATAATCTGGTTGTCATGCACGGAAAATTCCCTGGCCGGGAAATTGACAGACGGCGGGCGGACCTCGATGTTTCTGTCGCGGCAGCAGGAAATATATTTGAGCAGCTTGTCGCGGTTGTTTATTTCACTGGTCAGCAGCGCTGCCATGAATTCGCTGGTATAGTGCTGCTTGAGATAGGCAGTATAGTAGGAAATAACGGCATAGGCTGCCGAATGGGACTTGTTGAAGCCGTAGGCCGCAAATTTTTCCATCAAGTCGAAGATTTCATCGGCCTTTTCCTTGCCGATACCGTTTTTGGCGGCACCTGACACAAAGATGGCGCGCTGCTGGGCCATGGCCTCTGCCTTTTTCTTGCCCATGGCGCGGCGCAGAAGATCAGCGCCGCCTAAGGTGTAGTTGGCGATGATCTGGGCAATCTGCATGACCTGTTCCTGGTAGACAATGACGCCGTAGGTGTCTTTCAGGCAGCTTTCCAGGGAAGGATGCGGGTAGACGACTTTTACCTCGCCGTGCTTGCGCTTGATGAATTCATCCACCATGCCGGAACCAAGGGGGCCGGGACGGTAGAGGGCAAGCATGGCGATGATGTCCTCAAAGCAAGAGGGGCGGAGCATGCGCAGATACTGGCGCATGCCTGAGGATTCCACCTGGAAGATGCCGTCCGTGTCACCGTTGGAATACAGTTCGTAGGTTGCCTCGTCGGTGAAGGGAAGGGTGTCCAGGTTGGGAACCTTGCGGCCGTTATTTCTGATATTGTCCAGCGCATCCTGGATGAGGGTCATGGTCTTGAGGCCCAGGAAGTCGAATTTGACCAGGCCTGTCTGCTCTACCATGGGCCCGTCAAACTGGGTGACCTGCTCATCGTGCTTGCCCTTGAAAAGGGGCAGGTATTCGGTCATGGGCATGTCCGATACCACAAGGCCGGCTGCGTGCATGCTGACCTGCCTTGAAAGCCCTTCAAGGCGCTGGGAAATGTCAATGAGGCGGCGAATCCTCTCGTCCTTGTCATAGAGCGCTTTCAGTTCCGGCTCATTGGCAAGGACATCCTTGATATGGATTTTGGGATCGGCTGCCGGCACAAACTTGACGATGGCGTTGCGTTCCTGAAACGGCATGTCCAGAACACGGCCCACGTCCTGCAGGACGGCCCTGGCCTTGAGCTTGCTGTAGGCTGCAATCTGCGAGACGGACTCTTCGCCGTAAATGTCTGCCATGTGGCGGATAACCTGGAAGCGGCGCCGTTCGCAGAAGTCAACGTCTATATCGGGCAGCGAGACGCGTTCGTTGTTGAGGAAGCGCTCAAACAGCAGATTGTAGGGCAGAGGATCCAGGTTGGTGATGCGCATGGACCAGGCCACAAGCGAGCCTGCGGCCGATCCGCGGCCCGGGCCTGTGGGTACGCCGTTGTTCTTGGCCCAGTTGATAAATTCCTGCACGATAAGAAAATAGTCAGGAAAACCCATGCTTAAGATAACGTCTATTTCATACTTTAAGCGCTTGCGGTAGACGTCCTTGTCCAGAGTTTCAGGGGCAGGGTGCTCGCGAAAACGCCGTTCCAGCCCTTCCTCTGCCAGGCGGCAGAACTCGGACTCTATGCTTGCGCCTGCGGGCAGGGCGTACTGCGGGAAGAAGTGCTTGCCGAAGGTCATGGAAAAATTGCATTCCTCGGCTATGCGCACGGTGTTTTCCAGGGCCTCGGGGGCAAAGGAAAATTCCTTGCTCATCTGTTCGGGCGACTTGTAGTACAGTTCGTCTGTCCTGAACTTGAAGCGCTTGGTGTCAGAAAGCTTGGAGCCTGTGCCTATGCACAAAAGAACATCGTGCGCTTCCACGTCGTCTGCATTGAGGTAGTGGCAGTCGTTGGTGGCGACAACCGGAATGCCTTCTGTCTCGGCAAGTTCCAGAAGCTTGTCATTGACAATGCGCTGCTCTTCCAGGCCGTTGTGCTGCAGTTCAAGATAGTAGTGCCCGTCAAAGAGCTTGCTGTAGCTGCTGACCATCTCCCGTGCAACGTCCATATGGCCGGACAATATTGCCTGCGGTACCTCGCCTTGCAGGCAGGCTGAGAGGCAGGTGATTCCCTTGGCGTGGTTTTTGAGCACTTCCCAGTCTACACGGGGCTTGTAAAAAAAACCTTCCTGCCATCCTGCCGACACAATTTTGACCAGGTTGTGGTAGCCGTCGGCGTTGCGGGCCAGCAGAATAAGATGATAACGGCGCCTGGCCATATCGCTGGTGGTGTCAAAGCGGTTCTGGCACATGTAGACTTCGCAGCCGAAGATGGGCTTGATGCCGTATTCAGCACAGGTCTTCTGAAACTGGGCGGCTCCGAACATGTTGCCATGATCGGTTATGGCGCAGGCATTCATGCCATAGTCCTTGGCCCTGGCGCAGAGATCGCTAAGGCGTATGGCCCCGTCCAGCAGGCTGTATTCTGTGTGGCAGTGAAGGTGGATAAAGTCTGACATGTTCGCTCCGCAAGACAACGATAAAATGGTATCATTGCCTATGTGAGGTCTCTTTTCAAGCCCTTTGCAAAGAGCCGTAGAGCCCTGGGCTGAAGGAGAAAAATATGGACATTGTGCAGGCAGAAGACTATCTGTCCTGCAAAGACCGGATGCCAGGTGAAAGGAGGAGATAGTAATGAAATACTCAAAATTCAATATTGAGGACTATCTTGACAGCGATGAAGCTTGTGCCGCGTACCTTTCTGCGGTTTTTGAAGAAAACGATCCGGACCTCATTCTGGCAGCCCTGGGCGATATTGCCCGCGCCAGGGGAGTGACAAAACTGGCTCAAGATGCGGGACTGGACAGGGAAAGCCTGTGCAACGCCCTGCGTCCAGGGGCAAAGCCGGACTTTGAGACTGTGTTCCGCATCATGAAGGCGATGAACATTACGATGCAGGTACAGGCCGGATGACGGCAGTGATGGCACTGCCATGCAGGGGGACGTCCTCAGATGTGCGCTGTGCATTCCCCGGTATCCCGATGGCACTGCCATGCAGGGGGACGTCTCTTTATTCCTGTGAAGACTCCTTTGGGTCTTCAGGCTTTTGATACGTGTCCATAGCCTTCTGTAAGGAGTGGCTGTACCCATAAGACAACAAAAAAGGCAGAACGCTAAATTAGCGTTCTGCCTTTTCAATTCATGCCTCTGACCAAGAGGACCCGGGCCCTTTTTGAGGGCCCCGGGGCACTCTGTGGGGGGAGGGAAAGATTACTCTGTACGGACGGCGATGGTCCTTGTCTTGTCGGCAGGTGTTTCCTTCCTGGGCAGTTCCAGGGTCAGGACACCGTTTTTGGCCACAGCCGTGCATTTTTCAACATCAGCGTCATCAGGCAGGGTGAAGCTGCGCATGAAGGAGCCGTAGCGGCGTTCAGAAACGACCTTGCTGTCCTTCTCGCACTTTTCTTCCTTCTTTTCGCCGGAAAGAATCATTGTGTTGCCCTGGATTTCGATCTTTACGCCGTCAGGGTCAACGCCAGGCAGTTCAACGGAGATGTGATAGGCTTTTTCATCGCTCTTCATATCGACCTGGGGCAGAAGGCTGCCAGAAGGCGTATTGAAGAATTCAGAAAGAACCGGTGTGCGGAAAAAGCCGCCAAAGAGGCGATCGATGTCATTATGCAGTCTGGAAACGGCCATGTCGCCGGATGTAGGATCTGTTCTCATAAGAATGGACATAATTGTTCCTCCAAATATATTCACCAGATGGTGAAAGAGTCTTGAAGGTATGACCTGGGGTGTATTTCCTTGATAGATGTATCTTGGATATCTGTTGTTCTCTC
>JAUMVQ010000293.1 GCA_030530085.1 Desulfovibrionaceae bacterium
AAAAGGACCTTGTGGAAACCATCCATCCTGCTTATCTGGTCATAAAGCCATCTTTGCACGGCGGCATCAGGGGCATGGAAGAGTGGATTGCCCTTGCCGATGCCGTGGGTGTCGGACACTGGGTGACCAGCGCCCTGGAATCCAACATAGGCCTCAATGCCATAGCGCAATGGCTTGGCAGGGAAGATCCCGTCCTGCCGCAGGGCCTGGGCACAGGACAGCTTTTTGCCGACAACTGCGAGCTTATGCCAGCAGTGCTCCGCGGGGCAGCCATGCACTGCGATCCTGTAGCTCCTGAACCGGATCTGGCTTTCTGGCTGGGGCTTAGTGGTTTCAGGACACAGGACTAAGGCAAAGATTAAAAGACAAAGGACTACAAGAAGCACAAGATGACATACGTCGGAACAACTCCGCTCAGCAGTACATTAGAAGAACTCAGGTCTCTGCCCCTGACCATTGACGGCGTGCACTTTATCGGTGACAAGCGCAATGTCTTTATAGGGCGCTACCTGCATCAGGAAGGCTTTTTAGGCGATCTGGCCCGCTTTCTTGCAGACTGGCGATCCCCTTCGCCTGTGATGCAGGTGCAGACATCAGGATCTACCGGCACGCCGCAGGTCATACAGGTGGAAAAGACACGCATGGCCAACAGTGCCAGGGCCACCTGCACGGCATTGCGCCTGAAAAGCGGCATGAGTGCCCTGCTGGCCATGCCGCTACGCTATATTGCTGCCCGCATGGTAGTCGTGCGCGCCCTGCTGGCCGGACTGAACCTTGTGCCGGTTCCTCCGTCGTCTTCCCCGTTCAGGACCATAGAGCAGCGCATTGACTTTGCGGCCCTGACGCCCATGCAGACCTATACAAGCCTGGAAACGCCTGATACGGCTGAAAGGCTGCGTTCTGTCAGATGCCTGCTCTTAGGAGGCGGTGCCATTAACAGCTCGCTTGCTGAAAGGCTGGCAGAATTTCCGCATGAAGTCTGGTCTTCCTACGGCATGACAGAAACTTTGAGCCATATTGCCCTGCGCAGATTGAACGGCCCGAACAAATCAGACTGGTATACGCCCCTGCCCGGCGTCAGCGTCAGCCTCACGGACGATGGCACTCTCTCCATTCATGCACCCATGGTGACAGCAGGCGATCTTGTGACCACGGATCTTGCCGAAGTAGATGAGAGAGGGCATTTCCGCATACTGGGACGCCGCGACAACATCATCAACAGCGGCGGCATCAAGATACAGCTGGAAGAAGTGGAAGAACTGCTGGCATCTGTCCTGAAAAAGCCCTTCTGCGTCAGCGCCGTGCCCGATGCACGCTTAGGAGAAAAACTGTGCCTTCTGCACACTGGCGGGGAAGAACCAGCCGTGCTGGATACGCTCTGCAGGCACGTGCTGCCCAAATACTGGGTGCCAAGGGCCTACTTTGCCATAGACGCAGTCCCCCTTACAGAAACAGGCAAGATCCGCCGCAAGGAAGCCAGGAAAATGGCTGAAAAGCTGGCGCAGAAATAGGCGCTTCGGGGGTATTATCGAAGCAACATGCCCAGGCTGAACCAGATACCAATTTTTAATTGACAAAATCATTTGTTTGATTTTCAATAAAACCACCAGTCCGCCCCGCGCCAAGGTTCCTTATGGAATATGCGAATACCGGGGCGGCATTTTTTTTGACGTAACGATGATCTTTACAAAAAAAATCAGTCACACGTTACAACTGATATTGGTATTTTTCATTCGTGAATATGATGATCCTCTCGGTCAGTCTTTGACTTTCGCAGCCTTTTTATATATAAATCCTCTTGTTTGAGAATGATAAAGATCGGGTACGACGAAACAAAAATGCATAAACCAGCCAGATTAGAAACCTGTATCTGCAATTTTCACAGAATGTTACTCCTATACTTGACTAAACAAAACAAATT
>JAUMVQ010000294.1:0-814 GCA_030530085.1 Desulfovibrionaceae bacterium
GGATATTGGGGGCGTAATAGCGCAGCAGGCCCCGCACGGAGAGCTTTCCCGACGCCTCGTTCTGCTGCTGGCGCAGGGCATAGGCCAGGGCCAGGTCCAGCCCCATGTCGGCGCGGCTGCGGATATCGGTGAGCACAAGTTGCAGGCCGTTGATTTCCACGTGGCGGCCCGCGCCGTCATCCAGGCTCAGGCGCCCGTCCTGCACCACAAGGCGCTGGAGTTCCAGGGGCAGTTCATCGGAGGGCACGGGGAACATGCTCTCGCCGGTCTGCGACGTTTCCTTGCCTGCGGGCGCCTCCTGGCGGAGGCTGCTGTCTGCCGTGGGGGCATCTGTCTGGGGGCCGGGCGTGTCCGGCCGCAGGCGCAGCGCAATGTCCGGCGAGCGCAGGGTAACTTCCGACACCACCAGATTGCCGGAAAGCAGGGGGGTGATGTCCAGCCGCACGTGGCCGCCTTCGGCCGTAATATGCAGGTCCCTGCCCGGCTGCTGCTGGTGCCAGTCCACATGGCCGAAGGACAGACCCAGCGGATGCAGGGAAATTCTCGGCGCTTCCCGGAAGACCAGGGGTGCCCCTGTGGCCTCGCGCAGGGCGGCCGAAATCTTGTCGGCCACGAAACGGGTGTCAATCTGGCTGATGGCAATGAGGACGCCCGCTCCCGCAAGGAGCAGAAGAATGACGGCCCAGAGCAGAACACGTTTCATGAAGCCTCCCGGACAGGGTAAGATGACGCGGAAAAACGGCCGGCAGCGCAGGCCGGCCATGAGGGGGCAGCGGGACGGCAGGGCGCCGGAGCGCCCTCCGTCCTGTGGCTC
>JAUMVQ010000294.1:853-1916 GCA_030530085.1 Desulfovibrionaceae bacterium
GCCGGCCTGGGAACAGCTGCGCAGGCAGGGACGGCAGGGCGGGGCATTCCGCCCCTGCCGGTTTCAGCATCAGAGGTTGGCGGCGTACCAGTCTCCCGCAAGGCGCAGCCCCTGCCTGACATCGTACTGCGGGTCATAGCCCAGCAGGGTGCGGGCGCGGGTAATGTCCGCCAGCGAGTGGCGCACGTCCCCGGCGCGGAAGTCGCGGTGCACGGGCGTGGCGCCGGCGGCTTCGGGCTTGTGGCGGGCCACTTCCTCGCGGATGAGGGCAAAAAGCTCGTTGAGCGTGGTGCGCTGGCCGAAGGCCACGTTGTAAATCTTGTTCCGGCCCTCTTCCGGCGCAAAGCTGGCCAGCAGATTGGCCTGCACCACATTGTCAATGTAGCAGAAGTCGCGGCTGGTCTCGCCATCGCCGTTGACATAGACGGTTTCGCCCTTGATGAGGCTGGCAAACCACTGGGGGATGACGGCCGCATAGGCCCCGTAGGGGTCCTGCCGCTGCCCGAAGACATTGAAATAGCGCAGCCCCACGCTGGTAAAGCCGTAGCAGCGGGCAAAGACATCGGCATACAGCTCGTCCACATACTTGGTCACGGCATAGGGCGACAGGGGGTGGCCGATCTTGTCTTCCACCTTGGGCAGTTCCGGCGAGTCGCCGTAGGTGGAGGAGGAGGCAGCATAGACAAAGCTCTTGACGCCGGCATCGCGGGCGGCCAGCAGCATGTTGAGAAAACCGTCAATATTGCAGCTGTTGGACAGCAGCGGATCGTCGATGGAGCGGGGCACGGACCCCAGGGCCGCCTCGTGCAGCACGTGGTCCACGTTCTGGCAGGCCGTGCGGCAGGTTTCCAGATCGCGAATGTCCCCTTCGATGAAGGAAAAGCGGCTCCAGGCTTCAGGCCCCACCAGGTCACGCACCATGTCCAGGTTTTTCTGATAACCCGTGAGGAAATTGTCCAGCCCGACCACGGTCTGGCCCAGCAGAAGCAGGTTTTCCAGCAGATTGGAGCCGATGAAGCCCGCAACGCCCGTGACAAGCCAGCGGGAGGGCGCGGCCTGCATG
>JAUMVQ010000295.1 GCA_030530085.1 Desulfovibrionaceae bacterium
CGGCGACAAGGGCGTGACCCCGCTGCTGCTCTATTTTTTCAGCAACACCCTCTTTTTCTGGACCATAGGCAGCTGGGCCATAGCCAGGGAAGGCTCTGTAAAGGCAGAACACCGCCCGGGTTTCAAAGAGCATCTGTCGCATATCTTTGCGCCGCCTTTAAGGGGCACCCTGGCCGGTGTAGCCATCGTCCTGCTGGACATTCCGGTCCCCGACCTTATCCGCAATACATGTTCCTTGCTGGGCGGCATGGGCACGCCCCTGGCCCTTATCTTCGTGGGCACCATCCTGCATCATGTGGACTGGAAGACGGCGCATATGGGCAAGGATATTACCCTGACAGTCCTGGGGCGCTTTGTGCTGTCGCCCCTGGTTATCATAGCCATGGTCCATTACCTGCCGCTGGATCTCAACGACATTACAAGGGATGTGTACATCATCCAGTCAGGGCTTCCGGCCATGACCAATATAGCCATTCTCAGTGCCTTCTACGGGGCAGACAGGGAGTTTGGCAGCATCTTTGTGGCTGTATCAACCCTTGTCGGCATCCTCTCCGTGCCCTGCTGGATGACAGTGCTGACGCTGTATCTTGCGTAAGGACCGTTTAGCCTGGGGACATGCCGGCCGGGGACGGCTCGGACAATTCCATTCAGACAAGAGGGAAGGGAGCCTTTTATGCTTTCGGGCTTATGCCAGATGTCACAGCGGGATGTCTGACCCTCGTATCAGACATCCCGCAGGTCTTTATGCTGTTGCCACAACGGACAGTCTCTGCCCCGCTGTGCTGACCTGCAGAGAGGCCATGATGGCATCATCAGCTATTGCGGGGTTGCGGCTTTAAGAAATTCCTCGGCCCTGGCTGCACAGAATTTTTTATAAAACGATATGCCCCACAGCATGACTTTCTGATACTCGCTTACCCCGGCAGTATATACTTTTTCTTTAATCTGGCGAAGAGCATCCTCTGCAGCCTGAGGCATGCCCTCACGTGATTTGGCATGCTTGACTTCAATAATGGCAGCCCGGGTGAATCTCTTTCCCTTTACGATAATATCCGGTCTGCCCAGCCCTCTTTCGGGATTGGAGCGTGCCTTGTTGCCTGAGCCGATAAAAATCCCGGTGAGTATGGCATGGTAGTAATTTTCATGGTAGTCATGATAACTGATGGATGTCAGCAGTATTTCGGATAACATTTCCTGAAAACCTTTGCTGTCCCCGTTCCAGAAGGCGTCAAAGAGCGGCTTTCTGTCTACGGCCTTCATAGAATCATCAAACCATGAATTGATGGTATTAATGAATAGTATCTTTATTTCCCTGTTTGGAATGATAAGAGGTATCTCTCCTGAATCAAAGGATGCTTCTTCGCTTTTCACTTTGTCAGGAGCGGCCTTGGTGAGGTAGCCTGACAGGTACAGCAACGTCCAGAAGTTGTCCTCTGACTCATAAAGGGTGTCATATGTAATTGTCTTGTTAATGGTACATGCCACGTATCCGCCCGTCAGAAGATTTTCTATATCTTCATCTGCATCGAAGTCAGTTCTTTCGATAAAGCTCCGGATGACATTGTTTTCAGTTGAATTTTCCCAGTATGCTTCCGGCACAGTGTCCGGGTCATTCTGCAAGAAAGAGATATATTGCAAAATATCCCAGGGGCAGTAGATTTCTGTATTTTTGCCGAAACGGTAGCCATCGTACCACGTCTTTATTTCTTCTTTCTTTTCTATAAAACCGGTAGCAGACAGCAAATCATTGACTTCCTCTGAGGTGAAGCCAAACTTGTCGGCATAGCGGGCTTCAGAAATGCCAAAACATACAAAATTATTGAGGCCGCTAAAGATGCTTTCCTTTGATATCCTCAGGCCGCCGGTGAGTATGGCAAATTGGAGGAATTTG
>JAUMVQ010000046.1 GCA_030530085.1 Desulfovibrionaceae bacterium
GGAGGACAACAGGGAATCCGGCACCATCTAACTATTCCTGACCCAAACCAAGCATAGCCCCCGCCCGCAAGGCGGGGGCTTTTTGTTTTCGTATCGAATTCTGTTTCCATCCAGCTGCAGAGGATTTTTAGGATATATTCAGGCGCAAAGACTCTGTTACCAGATACGATGTTCTGTCTGTCCGCATGCACAACCAGCCTGAACGGCTGTTTTTCTTTTTATCTGCAAACTATATTGACACACAGTCAGATTTTACTAAAGTGCCTTCCTTAAACAAACGTACCATTCCGCTACAGTGAGAAAATAACGGCGGGATCAGAAAAACGAAAGGACATAAAGATGAAAGGAAGAGCACCTCATATTGTGCAGTATCAGGGATCAAAAAGAATGCTGGCGCCCAAAATTCTTCAGTACATGCCTGCCAGATTCAGCCGATTAATAGAGCCTTTTGCCGGAGTGGCGGCCATAAGCATTGCGGCTGCATATGATCACAGGACAAGCAATTTCCACATAAATGACCTGAATGAACCACTAGTGAGACTGCTTCAGTCTGCTGTCGAGCACCCGCAAGAACTCATTGAGGCCTATTCAGAGCTATGGAAAGAACAATTTTCGTATGGAGATGACCATGTACGCCATTTTTTTGCTGTAAGGGAGAAGTTCAACAGCGGTGCTGAAACACCTGAAAACATGCTCTATCTGCTTGCACGCTGTGTTAAGGGAGCTGTACGGTATGGAATGAATGGCAAATTCAATCAGTCTCCTGACAAGCGCAGGCACGGGACAAATCCCAGGACACTGGCATCAAACGTTTTAGCCATTTCCGGTCTTATGAAGGGAAGGACTTCCTTTTCAGCCATTGACTACCGTGACATCCTGGAAATGGCCCGGCCGGGCGATTTGGTGTACATGGATCCTCCTTATCAGGGAGTAAGCAATGTACAGAATAACCGCTATTTTGCTGGTGTTCCATTTGACGAATTCGCCGGGTCTGTTGAGATGCTCGACCGAAAAGGCGTTGACTATCTGATCAGCTATGACGGGACATGTGGCGGAAAGCAGTACGGAAAGGAACTTCCCTCAAGCCTGCATTGCAAAAAAGTGATGCTTGATGCCGGGCTTTCCAGCCAGGCTGTACTACTGGGCAAGAAATCAACAACCCTTGAAGCCTTGTACGTAAGTTCGTCGCTGCTACCAGGCTGCTAAAGGGGAGCCATAACAACTGTCTTTACAGCAGGCGCCGGCAAAGGACTGTCGAATACCGGATTTTGCGACCGACATTATGTCGGTCGCAAAACATACTTGTTCCGGCTTCTGAGCTGCATCTCAGGCAAGGCCGTCCTGTTACAATATTGTTGACTTCCCTCGCAAAAAAGAACAATGATTCCGAAATTGTTTGGGAGGCACAAACGTAAAAATGCGCAAATTTTCCGCTCTTTTTTGTCTGATCCTGGTTATGCTGGCAGTATCAGCCGGCACAGCCCCTGCTTCTGACAGGATCTCTGTCTATCAGAAGAAATACCTGCTTGTTGAGCCTGCTGCAGGATGGACAAGGGAAATCCTGACAGAAGACCTCTACAACACCTGCATAGCCTATGACAAAAAAGGCACAGCCCTTTCAGTCATAGCCTGTCCCGGCTCATCTGACGACGATGAATTTGCCACACACATGGCAGAGGCCAGAGCAGCAGGCGGCCGCTATATAGGCAACTGTTTTGTGCGGACACGTGACAGCATGGCAACACTTCTTATCCCCACATCGGCTGATGACGGCGCCATTTTCCTGATTATAGACGATGAACCGTCTGCGGGAAAAACAATCGACAAAATCTATACGGAAGCAAAGCCCATGCTGAAGCGCTTTAAGAAATTCAGTTTCCCCAAATCCATTCAGAGCAAATAGCCGCTCCTGGCCCGCTATACACAGCCAGGCAGAAAGAATACAGCAGAAGCAGCTTTTCCTAAGGGATAAGCTGCTTCTGCTGTAAAACAAGGAAGCAACAATGCAACTGCGCCGTGCGACCATGGCAGATTTAGAGGCTCTTACAGCTATGGAAGCTATGTGCTTTCCGCCAGCTGAGGCAGCCTCAAAGACCGATTTTGCAAAAAGGCTTGCCTCATATGCCGACCACTTTTTTCTTCTCTTTGACGAAGATGGCAGGCTGGTCTCCTTCATTGACGGCATGGCAACAGACGATGAGCATCTCACAGACGAGATGTATGCCAATGCCTCCATGCACAACCCGAACGGTGCCTGGCAGATGATCTTCGGGCTGAACACACGCCCTGACTGCCGCCGCAGGGGCTATGCCGGCATTGTCCTGAAAGCCCTTATAGACGATGCGAAAAACAGCGGCAGAAAAGGCCTTGTCCTCACCTGCAAGGACCATCTTGTGCCGTACTACAGCCGCTTCGGCTTTGCTGACGATGGCTTGTCAGACTCAACACACGGCAACGTGGCCTGGCATGAGATGCGCCTGACCTTCTGAAAAAGCCTGCAAAGCCTGACAGATACCCCCTACCCCTCAGGCTTTTTCAAAAGCTCGTATGAGTTTTTGCTGCAGCTCAAAATTCCCTGCTTTTGCATGCTGCACAGTTCCCTTGACATGGCAGAGCGGTCAACACAGAGATATTCGGCCAGCTCAGTCTTGTTGAAGGGAATTGTTATTTTGCTGCTGTTTTCGCTGGCAGCCTGATCCGCAAGGAACGAGATAAGCTTGTCCCTGATGGTTCCGCGGGAAAGGTGGCCCACCTTCTTTGTGAGCTGTATATTTTTTTCGGCCAGAATGCTCATCATGTTCATGATGAGCCTTGTGTGAAAACTGCAGGCAGACGTGCAGGACGTAACGATCTTCCTGTAGTCTATAGTCATAATTTCAGACGATTCCGCACTGACAATGCTGACCGGCAGCTCGTCCTTGCCGGCACAGGTAAAGGACTCGGCAAAGAGCCCGCCAGGGGATACATGGGAGAGGATGGACCTGCGGCCAAAGTAGTCCTCCTGCAGGACACGCACCGAGCCAGAAAGGACAATACCTACTGATGACGGCTTATCTCCTGCAAGGAAAATGTACTCGTCCTTTTTTGCTGACTGCCTGCGGGCATTCAGGCAGGCCAGAAGCGCAGTTACGTCTGTTTCGTTTATTCCTGAAAAAAGCGGGCAGTCCTTCAAAACGGCATAGCGGTTCATACAATGCTCCCAAACATCCTCTGCACTAGTCATACTCAAGATAAGCGTATACAGGTAGTAGTAAACAGTACCCGGCAAAATGTCATCTGTCCCCTCTCAGGCAAAAAATACCAAAAAAGACTGTCTTCTGTTTGTTTTGTGCTTTTTGCAACAGTTTATTTTTTCAAAGACTGTATTCTCTGAACTGTGGACAGTCCCTTAAGGGGACTTCCCGCAAGTCATTTTGGAGGAAAGCATATGGCCTATATCAAGAATATAGAGCACAGCACAGTCCTTACCCTGGCCGATCAGGTTGACTACCAGCCCGGCCAGATAGCCAGCAAGACCCTGGCCCAGAACAAGCACCACAGCCTGACCCTGTTTGCCTTCGAAAAGGACGAGGAAATCAGCACCCATGCCTCGGATGGCGATGCTTTTATCACAGCACTGGACGGCGTCGGGAAAATCACCATTGGCGAAAAAGACTATCTTCTGCACAAAGGGGAATCCATTGTCATGCCGGCCCGCGTTCCCCATGCAGTCTATGCAGCCGAGCGCTTCAAAATGATGCTGGTGGTCATTTTCCCCGAACCGCTGAAAATCTGACATATTGCAAAGAATTGAAAAAAGGAGAACTTCCTATGGAAAAAATGTTCTGCTTCCAATGTGAACAAACTGCCAAGGGAACAGGCTGCACTGCGTGCGGCGTCTGCGGAAAGAAGCCTGAGGTTTCCCACGAACAGGACGTCCTGACCTGTGAAATGATTGCCCTGGCCAAGGTGCTGGCCGAGAAGAACAAGGTCTGCCCCGCCTGCGTTGACCTCATCTGCGACGGCCTCTTCACCACCATCACAAACGTCAATTTTGACGGTGCAAAAGTGGCTGCCCTGAGCGCCAAGGTGCGTGAAAAGAGGACTGAAATCGCCCCATCCTGTACGGATCTGCCCCTTTCTGCAGAGGAGCTCTTCCACGGCGATACCAACGTTGTCTCCCTGCGTTCTACCCTGCTCTTCGGCCTGCGCGGCATGGCAGCCTATGCCCATCACGCCCGCGTGCTTGGGAAAAGGGACAATGACGTGGATGCCTGGCTTATCAAGGGTATGGCCGCACTGGCTGAAAGCCATTCCGTTGACGAATGGCTGGGCCTGCTCATGGAATTTGGCGGCGTAAACCTGAAATGCATGGCCATCCTGGAAGAAGCCAATACAGGCGCCTACGGCAACCCCGTTCCCTGTACAGTGCCCCTGACCATTGAGAAAGGTCCCTTTATCATTGTGACAGGCCATGACCTGCATGACCTCAAAATGCTGCTGGAGCAGACTGAGGGCAAGGGCGTCAACATCTACACGCACAGCGAGATGCTGCCTGCCCACGGCTATCCCGAACTCAAGAAATATGTCCATCTCAAGGGCAATTTCGGCACTGCCTGGCAGAACCAGCAGAAGGAATTTGACGACGTTCCTGCCCCTATCCTGTACACCACCAACTGCCTTATGCCGCCCCGTGCAAGCTACAGTGACAGAATCTACACCACCTCCGTGGTACAGGGTCCCGATCTGAAGCACATTGAGGCAGACAAGGACGGACACAAGGACTTCTCTGCCGTTATCGAGCATGCCATAAAGCTTGGCGGCTACAAGGAAGACACTGTCCGCTGCGGCATCAACGGCGGCACCACTGTTACCACCGGCTTCGGACGCCAGACCGTGCTGGATGCGGCCCCTGCCATCATTGACGCTGTCAAGGGCGGTGCCATCCGCCACTTCTTCCTGGTTGGCGGCTGTGACGGCGCAAAGCCCGGCCGCAGCTACTATACCGACTTTGTCAGGCAGACGCCCAAGGACACGGTTGTGCTTACCCTGGCCTGCGGCAAGTACCGCTTCAATGACATGGACGCCGGGAAAATCGGACCCTTCCCCCGCATTCTTGACATGGGACAGTGCAACGACGCCTACGGCGCCATCCAGGTTGCCGTGGCTCTGGCCGGTGCTTTCAACTGCCAGGTAAACGAGCTGCCCCTGACCCTGGTCCTGTCCTGGTACGAGCAGAAGGCTGTCTGCATCCTGCTTACCCTGCTCTCCCTGGGCATTAAGAACATCTACATCGGACCCAGCCTGCCCGCATTCCTCTCAAGCGACGTGCTGAACGTGCTGGTGGAGAAGTTCGATCTCCATCCCATCACCACTCCTGAGCAGGACCTGAAGGCCATTCTGGGCTAGCAGCATCCGTTTTTCTCAACATCCGTGCAAGCTTTAAGGGAGGGGATTATCCCCTCCCTTTCTTTTTGCTCAGGCTTTAAGGCGGCTGTAGCTGCCAATGGCGCTTTTTTGAAAGTATGGAAAGCATCCGGTATCTGTGTTAGAAAATAGCGTTATATGGACAACACATTTAAGCAAAGGAAACGCAATAGAGTTTCCTGGAAGAGATTAGACGCACACGGCAGAGGTGCTTTCTGACACAGGGCGACTTTGCCAAAGAAATCAGTGT
The DNA here is from genome assembly GCA_030530085.1 of Desulfovibrionaceae bacterium. Taxonomy (GTDB): domain Bacteria; phylum Desulfobacterota; class Desulfovibrionia; order Desulfovibrionales; family Desulfovibrionaceae; genus Desulfovibrio. Next base: position 5,657 of record JAUMVQ010000046.1, read on the forward strand.
CGCCTTTTCAACTGTAAACAGATGGGAGGTCGGAAAAGCAAAGCCCAATCTGTCTGCAATGAAGAACGTCAAGGCGTTCTGCGAAAAGCACAATATTGACTACTCTCCCATCGAAGAAGCATGGCTTGACTATACGGTTGAGGTGAAAAAATGATCAATATCCGAAAACTTGAGGCAGACTTGTGGGCCTCCGCTGACTTGCTGCGTGCAAGCTCCAAGCTGACCTCCAACCAGTACTGCATGCCCGTGCTTGGACTGATTTTCCTGCGCTATGCCTACAGCCGTTTTAAGATGGTTGAGACAGAAGTTATGAAAAAGCGCCCTGTGCGCAACGGTCGTGTTCTGCCTGTGGAGGCAAGCGACTTTAAGGCCAAAAGCGCCTTATTTCTGCCTAAAGAGGCCCAGTATGAATACCTGGTCAATCTCCAGGCTGACGTTACGTCTGCAGGCGGAACAAACCAGAGCGGCCAGGCCATAAACAGCCTTGGAGAGGCCGTAAACAACGCCATGGAGCTGGTGGAAAAACAGGCTAAACAGCTTACTGGCGTTCTGCCCAAAGACTACACCATATTCTCTGACGAGCTGCTGGCGGAACTTCTCCGGATATTCAACAACAGTGCTCTGAATGATGTGGACGGGGATGTTATCGGCCGCATCTACGAATACTTCCTCAACAAGTTTGCCAAAAACATCGCCCAGGATGACGGCGTGTTCTTTACGCCCAAAAGCCTGGTCAAGATGATCGTCAATGTGCTGGAACCGTCCAAGGGCACTCTGCTTGACCCTGCCTGCGGCAGCGGCGGCATGTTTGTCCAGACCGGTGACTTTGTAAACGCAGCCGGAATGAAAGCCAACAAGGATATGACCTTCTACGGGCAGGAAAAGGTGGAATATAACGCCCAGCTCTGCCTGATGAACATGGCGGTTCATGGTCTCAATGGTAAGATAAAGTCCGGCGATGAGGCCAATACCTTCTATCACGATGCGCACAATCTGGACAAGAAGTGTGACTACGTGATGGCCAACCCTCCGTTTAACGTAGACAAGGTCAACTCAGAGTCTGCCCAGAGTGCGGGCCGGCTGCCATTCGGTCTGCCTGGCGTCAATAAGAATAAGGAGGTAGGCAATGCCAACTATCTGTGGATCTCCTACTTCTACTCCTATCTGAAAGAAACTGGCCGTGCAGGCTTTGTTATGGCGTCTTCTACAACCGACAGCTCAGGCAGGGATCGGGACATCCGGCAACAGCTGGTGGAGACTGGGCATGTGGATGTGATGGTCAGCGTGGGCAACAACTTTTTCTACACCAAGAGCCTGCCCTGCTCCCTGTGGTTTTTTAACAAGGGAAAGAAGGAAGAACTGCAGGACAAGGTGCTGTTTATCGACGCGAGAAACTACTACACCGTGGTGGACCGCACCCTCAATGAATGGAGCGAGTGGCAGCTTAAGAATCTGAATGCCATCGTGTGGCTCTATCGCGGAGAAACCAAGAAATATGAAGCCCTGCTGAATGAATACAATGATACCTTGGCAGCAATGGAAAATGAACGGCCTGAATTCGCCGGCAGTATTTACATGTTGTCCTTTGGGGATGCCGTGGCAAATTTGAAGGAAGTCATCAAGACCACGCGTGATGAGGCGAAAGAGGCAACTGAGACTGCCGCTAAAAAAGAAAAAAAGGCTATACAGGCTGAATATGATGAGACAATTGCATGGCTCAATAATGCTTTGACCATTGCGACTGAAGCGGAATGGCTCTATGAAAAGTTCGGCGAAGGCAAATATGCAGATATCCCGGGCCTCTGCAAAATAGCCAACAGTGAAGAGATTAAGGAAAAGAATTTTAGCCTTACACCCGGCGCATATGTTGGCGTTGCACCAGTGGCAGATGACGGCGTGGACTTTGCCAAACGCATGGCGGAGATCCATGCAGAGCTTCTATCCCTGCAGGCCGAGTCCAATAAGCTGATGGAAACCATCTCAAAGAATATGAAGGAGATGGAGTTATGAGCTGGGAGAATAAATTTTTTATAGACTTTGTCCTGCTCCAAAGAGGGCACGACCTTACAAAGGAGCAAATCAAGCCAGGACTTTACCCTGTTGTAACATCCACTTCTATAATGGGATACCATAATGCATTCAAAGCAGAGGGACCTGGTGTCGTTACAGGGCGATCAGGAACAATTGGAGAGGTTCAATATATTGAAGAAAACTATTGGCCGCACAATACCTCTCTATATGTGAAAGATTTCAAAGGTAACTATCCTAAATTTGTGTTCTACTTTTTGAAAAATTTTGGCACTAAACAAGCGAAAAGTGGCTCTGCAGTGCCTACACTAAATAGAAATAATCTTAGCAAAATTTTAGTACGAGTACCCGATTTAGCCACCCAACACCGCATCGCTTCAATCCTTTCAGCCTACGATGACCTCATCGAGAATAACCAAAAGCAAATCAAACTTTTGGAAGAGGCGGCACAGAGGCTGTACAAGGAGTGGTTTGTTGACCTGCACTTTCCAGGTTGGAAGAATACACCCATTGTAGATGGTGTGCCGGATGGGTGGAGATTAAAACCCATGGATGATATTGCAGATTATATAAACGGATACGCCTTTAAGCCGAGCGATTGGGGTACAGTTGGGAAGCCGATAATTAAGATTCGAGAAATGGGTTTGGGTGTTACGGCTGATACTCCGAGAAACACGGGGAAAAATATTCCTGAGAAATACAATATAACTGCTGGTGATATTCTTTTTTCATGGTCTGCCACATTGTCAGCAATGATTTGGGATGAAGAAGACGGCTTGCTTAATCAGCATCTTTTCAAGGTGATTCCATATGATGGTGTTTCCAGAGAGTTTGTTTTACAGTCCATTCTTAAAACACTGGATGAATTTTCAAATCTTACCACAGGATCAACAATGAAGCATATCCAGAGGGGAAAACTGAAAGAGGTTCATGTGATTGTTCCGCCTGAAAATATAATGCACAATTATGAACTTATCAGTGAGCCAATCCGTGAACAACTTTTGAGCTTAAAACAGCAAATAATCCTGCTACAAGAATCCCGTGACCGATTGCTACCCAAGTTGATGAACGGAGAATTAGAGATTCAGATGAACTGAAAACAAATGGCTACGTCCTGAGAGGAAACAATCTGAATGCTTTTAGAGCGGCGACATAAGGGGATGGTAAGGACATCTATGTCCCTACCAAGCCCCATATATACGGAATCTTTGACTTTCGCGCAGTTATGGACGAAACATACGAAATAGATGACGAGCTAAACCTCGCCATCATCCATGCAACCAAATAGACGGTGAAGCTATGAGCAACGACTATTCTGAAAACACCCTCGTGCGGGACAGCTCCGGCAATCTGCTCCACGATGAGCTGGGCTGGGAGGTTGCCTTTGCCTATAACACAGAGCAACTGGGCAAGGACGGCACCTTTGGCCGCAAAAGCTATAAGGAAGTCCTGCTCTCCAAGTATTTTCAGGAGTCTCTGCTGCGCCTGAACCCGTGGCTCACGCCTACACAGCTGGACGAAGCACAACGGAAGCTGGAAAGCCGCCTGTCCACTGCTTCCCTGCTGCAAGTCAACGAAGAGAAATACTTTCTCATCAGGGACGGCATCCCCGTTACCGTCAAAAAGCCGAACGGCAAGACAGAGGAGAAGAAAGTCGCCGTCATTGACTTCCAAAATCCGGAAAACAACCACTTCCTCGCTATCAAGGAACTGAAAATCCATGGTGATCTGTACCGTTGCCGCACTGATATCGTCGGCTTTGTCAACGGAATTCCCTTGCTGTTCGTTGAACTTAAAAAAAACACGGTAGATGTGCAGGACGCCTATACCAACAACTACAGCAGCTATCTCAAAACTATCCCGCAACTGTTCTACTACAACGCCTTTCTGATCCTCTCCAACGGTACAGAGGCCAAGGTCGGCACACTAGGCAGCAAGTATGAATTCTTCCATGAGTGGAAGCGCCTGTCCGAGGAGGAGCAGGGAAGCGTGGCGCTGGAAACAATGTTGCGCGGCATCTGCAAAAAGGAAAACTTCCTTGATTTGCTGGAAAACTTCATCCTCTTTGACCATTCCGGCGGGCAAACGGCAAAAATACTTGCCCGCAACCACCAGTTTCTTGGGGTCAACGAAGCAGTAAGGGCATACAAGGACCGCAAGCTGAAGGACGGCAGGCTGGGCGTATTCTGGCACACCCAGGGCAGCGGCAAGAGCTATTCCATGGTGTTCCTGGCGCAGAAAATCCGCCGTAAGTTCACAGGGTCGCCTACCATCGTGATTCTGACTGACCGCGATGAACTGAACACGCAAATCAGCGACACCTTTGAAAACTGCGGCATCCTCGGGAAAGCAAGGGCAAGCCAGTTCATTGCATCCGGCGGCAACGACCTGATCGAAAAGCTGAAAGGCAACCCCAGCTTTGTCTTCACGCTGATTCAGAAGTTCAACAATGCCGATGCAGAACCAATTCAGCCAGACCACGACATCCTTATTATGTCAGACGAAGCGCACCGCAGCCAGTACGGCATTTTTGCAGACAACATGATGAGGCTGCTGCCCACGGCATCCCGTATCGGCTTCACCGGAACGCCGCTGCTTTCCAATGACAACATCACCGAGCGCACCTTCGGCGGCTACATATCGGTGTACGATTTCCAAAGGGCAGTAGAGGACGGCGCAACCGTGCCGCTCTACTACGAGAATCGCGGCGAAAAGATCCTGGATGTAAAAGACCATCCCGAACTTACCGACCGCATTCTGGACGCCATTGAGGATGCGGATCTGAATGCAGACCAGCAGGAAAAGCTGGAAGCAGAGTTCGCAAAAGAGATCCACCTGCTGACCGCAACGCCGCGTCTGGAAGCTATCGCCAAGGATTTCGTCGGCCATTACTCTGATCTCTGGACAAGCGGCAAGGCCATGTTTGTCTGCCTGAACAAGGTGACCTGCGTCCGCATGTATGACATGGTGAAGAAGTACTGGGCTGCTGAAATCGAGGATCTAAAGAATCGCATCAAGGGTGCAACACAGCAGGAAGCACAGGAACTGGAACGGAAGCTCTGCTGGATGCAGGAAACCGAAATGGCTGTTGTTATCAGCCAGGAGCAGAACGAGATACAGACCTTCCAGGCATGGGACCTGGATATCAAGACGCACCGTGAGAAAATGGAAAAGCGGGAACTGGACAAGGAATTCAAGGATTCTGCCAACCCGCTTCGCATTGTGTTTGTCTGCGCCATGTGGCTCACCGGCTTTGACGTAAAATGCCTGTCCTGCCTCTATCTGGACAAGCCACTGAAAGCGCACACGCTGATGCAGACCATCGCCAGGGCCAATCGTGTGGCTGAAGGCAAAAGCAACGGGCTGATTATCGACTATATCGGCATCGTCAAGGCCCTCAGGAAAGCACTGGCCGATTACACCGCCAATGAGAACGGCACATACAGCTCTGACCCGACCGTGGACAAGGATAAACTGATTGCCAGGATTTTGGAGACTATCGCCGCAGCTGAACAATTCCTTGCAGAACACGGCTTTTCTCTACAGGAACTGATTCAGGCAAAGGATTTTGCAAAGCTGGCCTTATTGCAGACTGCCGCCAATGCCGTGTCTTCCACCATTGAGGAAAAGAAGACCTTCCAGACGTATGCCTCTGAGATTTTCCGGCTGATGAAATATACGGATCGCAACGATATTCAGCCCAATGACCGCAAACGGGTCGATGCCATCACAGCCATCAGCGGCGAGTTGCAGAAAAAACGCAAAACCGTCTCCAATGTTGACCTGATGGTTACAATCAACGCCATTGTCAGCGAGTATGTTCAGGTTGATCAGACCGGCAGGCAGAGCAAAAAAACGCCCAGGCAGTTCGATATCAGCCAGATTGATTTTGAACTGCTGCAGCGAGAATTTGCAAAAACCAAGACAAAGAATCTGGTCATGAAGGACAT
>JAUMVQ010000296.1 GCA_030530085.1 Desulfovibrionaceae bacterium
TTTCAAAGCCACAGGTTATACAGCCTGTGGCTTTTTTGGTGCACAAAGTACGGCAAGTGGCATGGCCCGGGGCGCAGGCCGCTAGTGACAGGGACGATGACTGCCATGGCGGGGATGAAAAACAGAGTACTGGCACCGCCGCTCGATTGTGCGGACAAAGGCTATGCATACTGCAATGTTACACAATAAGCACTTTGAAAATATAGCATGATTCATTTTATACGTCGCAAAAAGTGACAGCATAATACATTATACGTAGTATTTTTTGTTAATTTCTCATATCTTCTGATTATCAAAAATACAGGAGATATGCCTATGTACCGCGATGTTATTGAAAAACTCCTGAGATGGAAGCAGGACAGCAACCGCAAGCCTGAAAAGCCAATGAACTCAAAAGGAATATGATATGGCACGCCCGCGAAAATTTGTACAAAAACTTGCTCCGGAGGATCGTACCTGGCTTGAGGCCATTGTTCACTCGCCTACTGCCGAACAAAGGCTTGTTACACGTGCCAGGGTAATTCTGGCCTGCGCAGACGGCAAAAGTAACGATGCTATCAGAGAAGAGACAGGACTGTCCAAGCCTGCAATCATTAACATCCTGAAGAAATGGGTATCCTTAGGAGTACAGGAAGCCCTTAAAGATCTGCCAAGATCAGGAAGGCCCAAAAGCATAAATGAAGATGCACAATCATGGGTGATTTCACTGGTTTGCAGCAGTCAGAAAAATATTTCTGCCGTAAACAAGGCTCAGCAATGGACTATTACATCCCTCACTGAATATGTACGGCAGCACTGTCTGGAAGAAGGGTTTAAGGAACTTGTGAACATACAACGGTCATCAGTCTGGAACATCCTTAAACAGCACAATATTGCGTCATCCCGGGCCTCAACAAAAAAGGAGAGCCTTTACATGGACAAAATGTGCATGGAAACAACTGACATGACGGCAAAGAACATAGACAAAATCTCAGCCTTGTTTCCGAACTGCATCACAGAAACAAAGGACGCCAGGGGGAACCCGAAAAAGGCCGTCAATTTTGAGCTGCTGCGCCAGATGCTCTCCCATGACGTGGCTAAGGGAAATGAGGCGTATGAGTTCACCTGGGTTGGCAAGAAGGCAGCCATAGTGGAAGCAAATACCCCCATCCGCAAGACGCTGCGTCCCTGCCCTGAGATATCCGTCAGCTGGGATGATACTGAGAATCTGTACATTGAAGGCGACAACCTGGAGGCTCTGAAGCTCCTGCAGGAGAGCTACCGTAACAAGGTGAAGATGATCTACATCGATCCGCCGTACAATACAGGCAATGATTTCATATACAAGGATGACTTCAAGAAAAAATCTGGTGCTTATGCCGAAGACAGCGGCGTGTACGATGAAGACGGCAAGCGTATGTTTAGGAATACGGACAGCAACGGGCACTTTCATTCCGACTGGTGCAGCATGATGTATTCAAGGCTGCTGCTGGCGAGGAACATGTTATGCGATGATGGTGCTATCTTTATTTCGATAGATGATAATGAATCAAGCAACCTCGTTCAGATATGCGATGAAATTTTTGGATTCACCAACAGGATTGCCCTCATTTGTCATAAATCAAGGGCATCAGTTTCCAATGACAAAATTATATCCCCTAACCATAATACAATCTTGTTTTATGCCAAAAACATTGTAACTCTTGAAAATAAAAGAAAGTTTATAGGATTAGATCCTGTTCTTGACGGATTTGACCTTGATGACAACGATGGCAGGGGATCTTACCGCCTTGTTCCTGTGGACGGACCTGGCGGAGCAAAAAAAGGAAATCCCTTCTTTGAGTTTTTAGGTATACAAGGCTACTGGCGTTTTTCAAAAGAAACGATGCAAAAAAAGT
>JAUMVQ010000047.1 GCA_030530085.1 Desulfovibrionaceae bacterium
CAGCCTTGCCAAATATGCCTATGAGGCCGGCAATGTTAATCTCTTTCAGGCAACCGAAGTCATCAAGTACTATGAGGTCGAAAAAATGCCGGCCCTGGTTGTGGACGGCAAGGTCCATTATGAGATGACGGCTGACCAGCTTGCCGCACTGCTCAAGTAGGGCCTTCTGACAGTTCTGCAAGATACATCATAAAAAAGCCCCTTCCTCTCCTGATATTCAGGAAAGAAGGGGCTTTTCCCGTTGTTAAAGAAGATGCCTGAGCCTACAGCAGTTCGGCATGCAGGCTGTGCTTGAAGGCCGAGGTTATTTTTACAGGCATTTCCCTGCCCGTGGCGTTTCCTGCATCCGCAGGAAGTGAGAGGTGTATAAGTGCGCCATAGGGATCGCGTCCCTGCCAGCTCACATATCCTGCTTCATTCTGCCTGGGACTCTGCTGCTCGATGAGCACCTCTGTCGTCTGGCCTGCACGGGCGTTGAGCCAGGAGGCTGTCAGCCTGTCCTGCAGGGCCTGCAGCCTTTGCAGCCTGTCCAGCTGTATCTCAGGCGCTATCTTGTCGAGATAGGTGGAGGCCCTGGTTCCGGGCCTGTCCGAGTAGCAGAAGGAATAGCTGCTCATGAAGCCGCACTGCTCTGTCATGGAGAGTGTCTGCAAAAAGTCTTCTTCTGTCTCGCCGGGGAAGCCGACAATAAGGTCCGTTGAAAGGGCCAGATCGGGACGGGCCCTGCGCAGCCCGCTGACAAGCTTCAAAAAGCCTGCGCTGTCGTAGCGCCTGTTCATGCGCTTAAGCACCTTGTCGCTGCCTGCCTGCATGGGCAGATGCAGGCGGGGACAGAGATTTGGCAACAGTGCAAAGGCCTCTATGTCTTCCTCTGTCATGTCCTTGGGATGCGGCGTTACATAGCGCAGCCTCATGGAGGGATCCAGGGCAGACACCTGCTTTAAGAGGGAGAAAAAGCTTGTGCCGTCACCGCTTTTGTCCTTGCCGTAGGCATTGACATTCTGGCCAAGCAGGGTGATTTCGCGGGCGCCGTTTTTAAGGGCAGCCTCGCATTCTGCCAGGATGGCTTTGGCAGAACGGGATTTCTGCCGTCCCCTGGTAAAGGGGACGATGCAGTAGGTGCAGAAATTGTCGCAGCCCTGCATGATATTGACAAAGGCACCGGGAGAGGTCTCGCCCTGTGCTGCGGGACGCTCATGGTAGCCTTCAGTAAAGCCTGTAAGGCACAGTGTCCTGGACGGCTCCTGCACAAGCAGCTTGATGGCATCCGGGATGGCGGCAATCTGATCTGTTCCGGCAACAAGGCGTACCTGCGGCGAATAGGAAAAGAGCGTGGTCCCGAGCTGCTGGGCCACGCAGCCTGCTACGCCCACCAGGACATTCAGCCTGCCGCCTGTTTCCTGCTGTATGCGTCCTAAGGCACTGCGTACCTTGAGTTCAGGCTTTTCCCTGACAGAGCAGGTGTTGAGCAGGATGATGTCGGCCTCAGCGGCTGTTGCGACCTGCTTCAGGCCGCGGGCTTTCAGGATGTTTGCCAGCCATTCGGAGTCTGCAACATTCATCTGGCAGCCAAAAGTAATAATGTGAAAGGTCATGATTGTCCCTGATCTTTGCTGCAAGCGTTATTTCCCCGGCAGTTGCTACTTCAGCGTAGTGGTGCCGTCTTCGGCAACGTCGATGCGCTCTATGAGCCAGCGTGCAAGTACGGCGGCGGTCTCGGCAGTCAGAAGGAGCCTGGTGTGCACAGTCCTGTTTATGAGGAGCGTGCCCTCGGGGGTGTCCGGATACTCGATAGAAGCTACTTCTCCTTCTTCATTTATGGTGCCTATTGCCGGAGTAGGCAGGCCTTCGGTTTCAGTATAGAGATTTGCTTCCAGTTCCCCGGAGTTGTTGATTGTCCCAAAGACGCCGTGGACATAGTTTAAGGGAAGGTTTTCATCTATTACCAGATCTATGTGATGTGTTATGTGTTTGCCCATCGCAAGTATTCTCTCCTGGTATCCCCGGCAGGGGACTGAAATGATTGGGGACAGCTGCCGTATTCCTAAAAGCCTGAAGGGTCCCTGGAAAATACAGCCGTGAAAAAGCATAATTTTCGCCGTTGAGGATTTTTGTCAAGGCTTGAGCTGACAAAGCCCGGCGGCAGAGGGAAGGAAAGCAGGCAGGAGGCATGGCATATGCAGCCGTGTCAGGACGCAAATCCCATTATCCCTTGACGCGGACGATCTGACAAGTACAATACTTCGGATCATCTTAATGGTAATAACATAAGCAAAGGACTGGGCAGGCAGCGCCTGCAGGCAGTCCCCGGAGGTATGCCGTGGGCCCGTGCACTATTGAAAAACTGGAACCGAAGCCGGACTTTGACCTGTTCAGCTTCCTGGATCTGTGCCAGGAGACACGCCTGGAAGGCAACGTGATGAAGCGTCTGGGCGAGCTCTGGGATCAGTGGTTTGACAATCTGTCCTGTTACAAGGTCGTCTGCGGAAAGATTTCCTACCTTCTGGTCTGGCTGCCGGAAGAGGTGGAGACGCTTGTAGACGATATCTGGAAAAAAACGCCGTCTGAAGGCTATTTTGCCAATATGCTGGCCCAGTATCTGTGCATGCAGGTGGTCAATGAGCTTATCCCGCAGGTGGAGACTGTAGGCTGTGCCCCGGCGCCCCGTCCTACAGAGTCCTTAAGGCAGGTGCTTGCTGACTTTGATCTCGGCTACCATGAAGAGATGGATGTCTTAAACAGGCGTTTTGCCGTAGTTACCTTCTATCCCTTCCGCGGCGGCTGTGAGATCTGCCACCTGCAGCCGCAGTGCCCCAAGGGCAACGGCGAAAAGGGATCCAGCGTGCTTTTGCCTGGCTACGAGCAGCAGGGTGCAGGAGCTTAGGCTGTGATAGCGTACCTTGAGGGAAGGCTGGAGCATGTCTCCGAGGCTGCCATCATCGTTGTTACCGACGGCGGTACCGGCTATGAGGTGGAAGTGACCTCGCGCCTGCGCCAGGGCCTTCCTGAACGCGGCGGCAGGGTCCGCCTGTACACATCCTTGCTGGTGCGGGAAGACATGCTGCGCCTGTGCGGTTTTGAGACCTGGGAAGAGCGTGAGACCTTTGACATTCTCACGGCCCTGCCCAAGGTCGGTCCCAAGCTGGCGCTGGGTATATTGTCCGTGTACAGGCCGGCCCAGATACGGGAGCTTGTTGCCAATGGCGATCAGACCGGCTTTACCGTCGTCAGCGGCGTGGGCAAGCGCCTGGCCGAAGTTTTGGTCCGTGAGCTTTCCTACAAGCTGAAGGTGGATGTCCAGGTTAATGCTGCTGACGGAACAGGAGCAGCACAGTCATCGGTCACAAGCCAGGTTCTGGACGGACTGAAGGGCCTGGGCTATGCCGAAAATGAATGCGCTGCCACAGTGCAGGAGCTGGTGCGCAATCAGCCGGACATTGATGTGGCTACGTGCCTGCGACAGGCACTGCAGGCAATAGGGCGCAGGGCATTATAGCCGGGACAGTTTATGGCACAGGAACAACAGACAGGGGAACAGCAGCATCTGGATGACAACGTCCGGCCAAGATCGCTGGATGAATTCATCGGCCAGAACGATGTCCGGGCCCAGCTCAAAGTCTTTCTTGGCGCAGCCAGGCAGCTTGGCAAGGGGCTGGATCATACCATTTTTTATGGCAATCCCGGCCTTGGCAAGACAACTCTTGCCCAGATTATGGCAGCCGAGCTTGGCGTCAGCATAGTCACCATCACAGGGCCCATGCTGGAAAGGCCCGGGGATCTGGCCGCTATCCTCACCAATCTTTCTCCCAACGACATCCTTTTTGTGGACGAGATCCACCGCATGCCCATTGCCGTGGAGGAAGTCCTCTATCCGGCCATGGAAGATTTCAAGCTGGATATCGTGGTAGGGCAGGGACCGGCAGCAAGTACCGTGAAGATGCCCCTGGACAAGTTCACCCTGGTTGGTGCCACCACGCGCATGGGGCTTGTGTCAGCTCCCCTGCGCAGCCGCTTCGGCATCGTGCTGCATGTGGATTTCTACAGCCCTGAGGATCTGTCCTTAATTGTCCGCCGCAGTGCCGGCATCCTGGGCATAAATATTGATGAGGAAGGAGCCCTTGAAATAGGCAGAAGGTCCAGGGGGACGCCGCGTATCGCCAACCGCCATCTGCGCAGGGTGCGTGACTATGCCCTTGAAGAAAAGGCAGCCTGCATAACTAAGGATGTGGCTGACAGGGCCCTGACATGCATGAATGTGGACAGGGAAGGCCTGGACCAGATAGACAGGCGTATTTTGTCTGTCATTATCAGGCACTATGAGGGAGGTCCTGTAGGCATACGGACGCTTGCCGTGGCCTGTTCAGAAGACGTAAGGGCCCTGGAAGACGTTTATGAGCCATATCTTATCCAGCAGGGCTTTTTGAAGAGGACATCAAGGGGCAGGGTGGCAACGCCAAAGGCGTATACGCATATGAAGGCTGTGCTTGCCTGATGCAGCCTTTGCCTCTGCTTTTGTTGCGGCCCTGCCACCTGGCATCATGGTGACGGGGCTTTTTTTTGCCGCAGGATCCGCAGGATCCGCTGGATTCTGCCGTATGAGCTACGTATGGGCCGCTGGAAAAGCGCATATATTGCAAAGATATGCTTGTCTTTTCTGCCTTAAATATGGAAAACTGAGGAACAGGGCATGGATGCCTGAAGTACAGTGCAAAAGGGGAAGTGTCATGCAGGAAAAAGTACGTATTGTTGTTCTGGACGGCCATACAGTTAATCCCGGGGATACATCATGGGAGCCCATTGCCGCCCTGGGCGAGCTCACCGTGTATGACCGCACTGCTGCAGAAGATATCGTAGCACGTGCAGCCGGTGCCGATGTCGTGATAACCAACAAGACGCCCCTGACTGCAGCAGTTCTGGACAAACTGCCAGGGCTGCGCTGCATAGGCATCCTGGCAACAGGATATGACGTAGTGGATGTGGCGTATGCCGGCAAAAAGGGCATACCCGTGATGAACGTGGTGCAGTACGGAACAGATGCTGTGGCGCAGCACGCCATGGCGCTGCTTCTGGAACTCTGCCGCAGGCCTGCCCTGCATGATGAGAGCATCCGGGCCGGCAAATGGAGTTCCTGCCCTGAATTCTGCTACTGGCTGACACCGCAGACCGAACTGTCCGGACTGAACTTTGGCATCATAGGCTTTGGGGCCATAGGCCGCAGGACGGGCGCTTTGGCGCATGCTTTTGGCATGAATGTCCTGGCAGCTTCTGCCAGAATGACAGGAGAGGAAGTGCGCCAAAAGGCCAAGCAGTCTCCAGATCCTGGGTATCCCGTGCGCTATGCGGATCTGGACGAGCTTCTGGCAGAAGCGGATGTTGTTTCCCTGCACTGCCCGCTTACTGAAAAGACCCGCCATCTTATCAATGCTTCTTCCATTGCCCGTATGAAGAAGGGTGCCCTGCTCCTCAATGTGGCCCGCGGACCGTTATTGCAGGAAGAAGATGTGGCAGAGGCTTTGTTTTCCGGGCAGCTGGGAGGCCTTGGAGCCGATGTCCTGTCAGAAGAGCCTGTCAGGCCTGACAATGTGCTCCTGACAACGCCCAATACAGTCTTAACGCCGCATATTGCCTGGGCAAGCCTGAAAGCCAGGCAGAATATCATAACGATTCTGGCCCGGAATGTAGCCTCCTGGCTGCAAGGCGAGCCCCGCAGCCTTGTTAATGCAGCCTGGCTTAAGGCATAAACAGCCATTTATGAACAGCCTTTGAAGAATAGGAAGATGGCAGATACTTGAGACAAAGGTATGTCGCAAAATCCGTAGCTTGCTGAGATGTGACTTGCTCTGGTCTTTCAGTACAGGAGAATGAAGGTGTCAGGAAGAGATATCCTTCTCGGTACACGCACTTTCCGTAAGTTACGGGAAGGTAATTACGTTTATGTAGACAAGACCGGTTTTATCAGCGAGTTTTTGTCCGGGGCAGGAGCTAAAGTATCTATTATTACAAGGCCCAGACGCTTTGGTAAAAGCCTCCTGCTTAATATGCTGATGGAGTTTTTTGACATAAGAAAGGACAGCAGGGAACTTTTTGAAGGACTTGCTGTTTCAAAAGACAAGGATATTTGTTCAAAGTGGATGAACAAGTATCCTGTCATATATTTGTCTCTTAATGAAATAAAAACAGAATCTTTTGAAGAGTCTTATGGATACTTTGAAACTGTAGCCTCTAAACTATGTGGACAATATGAGTTTCTTCTTAGTAGTCCTAAAGTTGGAAAATTTCATAAAATAGCTTTAGAAGCTGTTCTGTCATGTACTGCAAAAAATGTAGAGCCGTGCATGTTTATAAATACACTTTGTGAAGCCATCTATCAGGATTGCGGCATAAAGCCAGTTATTCTTATTGATGAATACGATGCTCCTCTGTCAAAAATAAAAGGAGAGGAAGACTATAAAAAGATGGCTTCCTTTCTAGATTATTTTTATGAAATTAGTCTCAAAAGCAATGATTATTTTGAATTTTCCATTCTGACTGGATGCCTGCGTTTCACCAATGCGGACATCACTACTGGTTTTAACAATTATGTCAGCTATGGCGTTAATGATCTAAGCTTTGCAGACAAATTCGGTTTTACTCATGAGGAAGTGCAGTCACTTCTTGCTGAACAGGGCTTCAGCGACAAGATGGATACACTGCAAGAATGGTACGACGGCTACTGTTTTGGCAATAGCCATCCCATATACTGCCCATGGGATGTCATGAACTATCTTTATGACCTGAAAGAGTCGCAGAACGCCAGGCCTAAAAAGTACTGGATAAATACCAGCGGCAATGATGTCGTGCTGCGTCTGCTTGAAGGCGTAACTGGTTGTACTGCTGACACAATCACCACGCTGCTGAATCATGCAGGCATTGATGCCGAAATAAAAGAGAACCTGACCTATAAGAACCTCTATGACTCAAAGCAGAACGTATGGACGCTTCTCTATTTCACAGGCTATCTCACCAAAGTACCGAATACAGAGGATGAAACGGGCACTGTGCTTGGGCTTCGTATCCCCAATAAGGAAATTTATGATTTTTTCATGCTGACAGCGGAGTCAGTCTTTCGCAGGAGAGTAGACGGCAATGACAGCCTGCCGCTGTTTTTTGATGCCTTCTGGAACAGAGCAGATCAGACAGTTTCTGAAATGCTGTCTGCCTTGTTTACGAAAGCAATCAGTTTCCACGACTATGGCGGAGTCTTCTGCCATGCTGTACTGGCAGGGCTGTTCAAGAGAGAATATCCGCATACCACGTCTGACTACGGGAACGGGGCGGGCATGGCTGACATTATCGTCAGGGACAGAGCGAACAAGAGGGCTGCCGTCATTGAGATAAAAAGGCATTCTGATACAGAGACGCCTCTTTCTTCTTCAGTAGATCGTGCTCTCAGGCACATTGCCGATATGAAGTATGACGCTCTCCTGCAAGGCGACTATTCTGTTATCCTGCACTGGGGTATAGCGTGCCAGGACAAAAGCTGTGTTGCAAAGTCTGTTGACGGCAAGAGGGAGGCCGTGTAGTTGCCATTTCGACACCTAATCGACTTGTTTTGTGATGGTCAGAGCAAGTTGCCCCATGTGGAGGCTTATACAAAAACTATACATCAGCCTATACAAATCGCCTAAATGTCGTGCATACGATGTGAGACAATCCGAAGTTTATAGAGAATCTAAGTGCATGAAAAAAAAGGACTTTGTTGCCTTTTACGGTAAACAAAGTCCTTTAATTATTTTCTAGTGGCGGAGAGATAGAGATTCGAACTCTAGAACGGGGATAAGCCGTTACACGATTTCCAATCGTGCTCCTTCGACCAACTCGGACATCTCTCCAAGAACAGAGTCTTTATATAGATTTCCTTTCCGTCTGGCAAGAGGGAAAATGAAGAAACCTTGAAAAAGTTACTTTTCCTCTGTGTTTTCCTTTTTGGCATCCTCTTTTTTCTTTTCATCGACTTCTCTTTTGCCGACGAAGTAGAAAACAGCTACGCCAAGGAGACCACAAAGGGTGATACCGGCATCATTGAGTGCAGCCAGATCCATGACAACCTCAAAGAGCGGTTAGCACATAATCAGGCTGATGCCGCTGTCTACGAAGATGACCTGGCCTGTTACGGCACTGGACAGCGGAGAAGCCAGGTAGGTAGCTGTTCCGCCCACATCGAGAGGAGTGATGTTGCGGCGCAATGGTGCATTGGCCTCAATTTTGCCAAGGGCGCCCTTTAAGCTGTGCACTGCAGAAGCTGCAAGCGTCTTTACCGGGCCGGCGCTGATGGCGTTGACACGGATGCCCTTGGGGCCAAGGTCATTGGCAAGATAGCGCACTTCGCATTCCAGTGCTGCCTTGGCGACAGCCATGACGTTGTAGAAGGGCATGATCTTGTTGGAAGCATAGTAGGTCATGGCCATGACCGAGGAACCCTCGCTCATCATGGGCGAGAATTCGCGGCACAGGGCAACCAGGGAGTAGGCCGAGATATCCAGGGCAAGATGGAAGCCTGCACGGGAAGTGGACACAAAGTCGCCCTGCAAATCTTCGCGGTTGGCAAAGGCCACAGAGTGCACCAGGATGTCCACATTGCCCCATTTTTCCTTGACTAGCTGGGCTGAAGCGGCAATCTGCTCATCGGAGCTCACGTCGCACTGGAAGGTGAAGTCTGCTCCGATCTCTTCGGCCAGGGGATCAACACGTTTCTTGATGGCATCTCCGAGGTAGTTGAAGGCCAGGCTGGCGCCGGCCTGCTTGAAGGCCTGGGCTATGCCCCAGGCGATACTCTTATTATTGGCGACGCCGAAGATAAGAGCTTTCTTTCCTTCTAACAGCATATAATTCTCCTTCTCGCCGTTTCTTGCTGTATTTATTTCAGGCCTAGATCGCAGCCTGTGAGGATGCGGTAGGCTTCCTGATATCTGGCAGCCGTTGTTTCGACTACCTCATCCGTCAGGGCGGGCGGCTCCGACTTCATATCCCATGTTGTGGACGTCAGCCAGTCACGCAGGAACTGCTTGTCGAAGCTGGGCTGGCTGTGACCGGGCTCGTAAGAGTCGGCAGGCCAGAAGCGTGATGAGTCGGGGGTAAGGACTTCATCAATAAGGTAGAGCGTGTCTCCGATGAGACCGAATTCAAATTTTGTGTCAGCCACCAGGATGCCCCTGGAAGCGGCATAGGCACGTCCCTTTTCATAAATGGCCAGGGACATTTCCTCAACCTTGTCTGTGAGCTCCCTGCCCATCAGATCGCTCGCCTGGGCAACGGAGATGTTTTCGTCATGCTGGCCGAATTCAGCCTTGGTAGACGGTGTAAAAATAGCCTTGTCCAGCTTGTCTGATTCCTTCAGGCCGGCAGGCAGGACGTGGCCGCAGACAGTGCCGTTTTTCTGGTAGGATTTCCAGCCGGATCCCGAAATATAGCCGCGCACGATACATTCAATGGGAAGGGGCTTTGCCTTGCGGACCAGTACGGCCCTGCCTTCCAGGTCATCCTTGTAGGGTGCAAGCTGGGCGGGGAACTTGGCGGTATCGCTTTCAATGATATGGTTGGGAATGATATCCTTGAACATATCCATCCAGAAGAGCGTAATCTGGTTCAGGACAACGCCCTTATACGGAATCGGCCTTGACATCATGAAGTCGTAGGCGCTCATGCGGTCCGTTGTCACGATGAGCAGGGTCTCATCGTCAACGGCATATATGTCGCGCACCTTTCCTCTGGAAAGGAGCTTGCATGCTTCAATGTTGGTGCTGGTAACAATTTTCATATAATCACCCCAGAACAGGTCTGACAGGATGTTTTGCTGTATGAGGATATACGGGCTTAGGCACGGAGCCTAGCGTATTTCCACGGAAAGTGCATGGGCCTCAAGGCCTTCAAGCCGTGCCAGCGTGGCAATGGCATCCTTGTTGTCCCGCAGGAAGTTGCGGGATGTGGCTATGATGCTCGTCTTTTTGCAGAACGTCTGTACGGACAGGGCCGATGAGAAACGCGCTGTCCCGAGAGTAGGCAGCACATGATTGGGACCGGCAAAATAGTCGCCTACAGGCTCAGGGCTGTGATGCCCCAGGAAGACGGCGCCTGCATTCTTTATGTACGGCAGGCAATCCCAGGGAGAACGGATGGAAAGCTCCAGATGCTCGGGAGCAATCTGGTTGGCTACGGCCAGGGCCTCATTGAGATCCGGTACCACCACGATGGCGCCCCAGTCCTTGAGGGAGGCACTGGCGATCTTTGTTCTCGGCAGCTTTTTCACCTGCTCGTCAAGCTCGGCTGCCAGGGCCTGGGCCACCATGGGCTCCTGGACAATACAGATGGCCGATGCCAGGGGATCGTGTTCTGCCTGGCTTAGCAGGTCGGCTGCCAGCCAGCGGATGTTGGCTGAACCGTCTGCTATAACGCAGACTTCGCTGGGACCTGCAATCATGTCGATGCCCACAAGGCCCTGCACCATGCGCTTGGCAGTGGTGACAAAAATATTGCCGGGGCCGGCAATGACATCGACAGACGGTATGGTTTCCGTGCCATAGGCCATGGCCGCAATGGACCAGGCACCGCCGACACGGTAGACTTCGTGTATATCGAGAATGTGGGCTGCTGCCAGGATGATGGAATTGACAGATCCGTCAGCCTGAGGCGGCGTGCAGACGGCAATTTCCTGGACTCCTGCCACCAGGGCAGGAATGGCATTCATGAGAAAGCTGGACACCAGCGGCGTCTTGCCGCCCTTGCCACCGGGGACATAGAGGCCGGCCCTGGGGACAGGATTTACCATCTGCCCCAGTATGCTTCCGTCAGGGCGTGTCGTAAGCCAGGTTTTATCTTTCTGCTCTTCATGGAAGGCACGTATGTTGCTGGCTGCCTGGGCAATGCATTCCCTGGCTTCTGCAGGCACACGGGCCGCAGCCATGGCTATTTCCTGTTCGCTGACGCGCAGAGAGCCATCGAAGTTCGCACAGTCATACTGTTTGGTGTACTGGACAAGGGCCTGATCACCATCTTTTCTGACGGTGTCCAGAATATCCCTGACCTTGTTTTCCACATCCGCAGAAGCAGGGTTGGCGCGGTCTTTCAGCCATTTGCCGGCAGCCGCCCATTCACCGGCATTTTGCAGATTGATAATACGACAAAGTGACATGGTATACCTCTCAAGCTGTAATCATACAGGAAATATCTTGTATTGTCTAACAGGCGCTGAACTGACTATCCCTTGATTATCCCTTGCCCGGCGGCGGTTTGAAAGAAGAAAGGCCTCTGTCCCGGCAGGGCAGAGGCCTGATTCTTTGAAAGGATGTTGTATCTGCTCAGAGGGTGTGGCTTACCCACCCTGTATTGCAGGTTTGAGCCTTGGCAAATGCAGTTTGCCCGAGTCCCGTCTTATTTCTTATAAACTTCCTTTCCTTCAAAATAAACATTGGAAATTTCAGCAGTGTGAATTTCGTTTTTAGGTATGGAAGTTACATCCTTGCTGATAAACAGGAAGTCTGCATACTTGCCTTTCTCAATAGAGCCACGCTCTTTTTCTATACCCATCTGATAGGCACCATTGATAGTAAGAACATCCAG
>JAUMVQ010000048.1 GCA_030530085.1 Desulfovibrionaceae bacterium
AAAGTTTTTTATGGCTGCCCTTATCGCAGCAGCCATCTGCGTGCCTGCCATGGCCTCTGCAGACGATGATATCCAGGATATAAGCAAGATTACCTGCAAAGAAGTATTGGACTCTGATGAAAAAGAGATAAGTTTTCTGCTTGCATGGGTAGACGGCTACATGAGTGCCAAGAGTAACAATACCCAGGTAAGCACTGCCTGGATGGAAAAGCTGGGCGAACATATTGGCTCCTACTGCGCCGCCAATCCTAAGAAGACCATTATGGACGCCATGGAAGCTGTCCCCGCCGAATAAGATTCTTACAAAAGGGCACGGTCACGATGACTGCATGCCCTTTTCCATATTCCGCAACTGGTGCCTGAGAGCTTCATGCATCAGATGCTTCTTCTGCCTATGCACTACGAATGATATAAGAGGTATATCATGAAAGCAGTACGCGCTCTCCTTATGGCTGCCATCCTGATGGTCGGGCTTGCAAGTTCCGCCATGGCCCAGGAAATCGTTGTTATGAACGGAACAGACTTCACTATCAAGGCGCTTGGCCTTATTGATTCCAACGCAGACGGCGATGCTGAGGATCTGCTGGGCGATGACACCCTGGCTCCCGGCGAAGGTCTGAAAATCAACATTTCCGGCGACCCCAACGGCTGGGAACTTATCGCAGTTGATGAGGAAGACGGTCAGGTAAACTGGCAGAATCTTAACCTGAAGGGCGTGAAGAAGATCACCCTGCATGGCGATGGCACTGCCAACCTTGAATAAGGCTTAACATCAGCAGCATTTCTATATCTGACGGAAGGTGCCTTATGGGTGAACAATCTGACAAGGACATGATACTGTTGTGGACAGGCTACGTTTTGCTGTTCCTGTCTGCCTTTGTAATGTATTCAAAACTGCTGCTTCTTCCAGGAGCTGCCGTCCTGATCGGAGGCTATGTCGCCAGAGGCACCTTCCGCAGGCAGGGAAAACCATTAAGCTCGGCCCACGCCTCATGGCAGATCAATACGGTCTGGCTGGCCCTGCTGATTTTTGTCGCTGCAACCATTGCAGTAATTGCCATCTGTGCCTGGATGGTCAGTGATCCCGCTGTGGAGGCAAGGCTTGACGCCATCGTCAGCAGTAATATGACACCGGTGGAAATGCTGGACGATCTCATTGACGTTCCAGGTGTCACGTACCTTGCGACAGCCGTCATCACTTTTGCACTGCTCTTCTCAATCTGGCCTCTCAAGCGGGTACTGCACGGGATGATAGCCTTGAAGGCAGGTCTTGAGCCTGCGCAACTTGGCACAGGACGATGGATTGCCCTGGTTCTGGCAATAGCCATCCAGGCCATCCCCCTGCTTGTCATGTCCATGCTGTAACCAAACAGGAACTATCCATGCGTCTTCTTCTGCTTCTGACAGCCATATTTTTGCTATTTGCACGTACAGTGCCGGCTGTGCCCTCTGTTACTGCCCAGGGAACAGCAAAGGCCCTGTACGAACAGGGAACAAGGCTCGATGCGCAGGAAGACGAGCAGGCAGTGGCAGCCTACCGCGAGGCAGCCGCACAAGGCTATCTCTATGCGCAGGCTGCCCTCGTTGCCAGGGATGATCTGACTCTTTTTTCCCTGAAGTCAGACGCACTGCTTGCGAAACTGAAGGCTCTGGACGATCCGGAGGCAGCATTTCTTGCAGGCAAACTGCTCCTTTCCAGGGACAATGCAGGGGAAGCTGTCCGCCTGCTTGAAAAGGCCGCAAAAGCCGGCCATGCCCCTGCACAGTATGAACTTGGCAGGTGTGCCATGGAAGGCAAGGGGATGCCAGAGAACAAGGAGCAGGCAGTACAGTATTTCCTCAGTGCCGGAGCATATGCCCCTGCTGAATATGCCATGGCCCTTTGCTACGACAACGGAACAGGCGTTAAGCAGGACGAAGCCGAAGCTGCCATATGGTACCGCAAGGCAGCCGAACACGGCCATATTTCAGCAGCAGCCAATCTGGGCTACTGCTATGAACACGGTACCGGCGTGCCACAGGATACCAGAGAGGCTGTCTCATGGTATCAAAAGGCCGCCAGGCGCGGCAATGCCACGGCCCAGTGCAACCTGGCACAGTGCTATTACCGTGGCATAGGTACTCAGCAGGACATTGCTAAGGCTGTACCATGGTTTCGCAAAGCAGCCGAGCAGAATGATCCTCGCGGGATGAACGATTATGGCATGCTCTTAAAGGACGGCACAGGCGTGCCCCAGGACACGGAGCAGGCCATAGCCTGGCTCACGAAATCCGCAGAAGCGGACTATGCACTGGCGCAGGCAAATCTTGGCAACCTGCTGCATGAGCTGTCAGGCGGCACAGGCACCAAGGAAGCAGCAAAGTGGTTTGCCCTGGCTGCCGCACAGGGCAATGCCCAGGCGCAGAACAACCTTGCAGCATATTATGATAACGGCTTGGGCGGCATGCCCCAGGACCATGACATGGCCATGTTCTGGCTTCAGGAAGCAGCTGCCGGCGGCGATGCCCAGGCCCAGTATACCCTTGCAGGCTTCCTCCTCAATGGTGATGCCGAAAATCAGGCACAGGCCGTCAGCCTGCTTGCCCTGAGCGCCGAACAAAACTTTGCCAAAGCGCAAACAGAGCTTGCCTTCTGCTACAGCAACGGCATAGGTGTTAAAAAAGACGAACAGGCTGCTGTTATCTGGCTGAGCAGGGCAGCCGCGATGGGTGAACCCACTGCCCAGAGAAGGCTCGGACTGGAATACCAGCTGGGCCAGAATATCCGCCAGGACGAAACCATGGCATTTGAGCTCTTCTGCAAAGCCGCCGAGCAGGGAGATGCAAACGCAGAGTACTACGTTGCAGAATGCTATGAGTTTGGCAGCGGAGTAAGAAAAGACAAGAAAGAGGCTGTGCGCTGGTACAGGAAGGCGGCTCAGCACGGACACGAGGATGCCGGCAAAAGGCTGGAAGAACTTGGTGACTGAGCGCAACACACAGTCTTGAAAAGAAATTGTTACAAAGCTGCGGCATAAGGCATGAAACGTATACTACTTGTCTGCTTCCTCTTTTTGCTTCTGCATCCTGTCTGCGGCTTTGCAGCAGAGACCTGGGCCGTGTACTGGTATCTGTGCGGCAGCGATCTTGAAACTCGCAACGGGGCGGCCTCTGCGGACTTAAAAGAACTCCTCAAGGCAAGACTGCCTGACAACGTCACGGCAGTCATCCAGACAGGCGGTTCAAAGAAGTGGCACCACAAGGGCATAAGCGCAAAGCACATCGGGCGCTATGTCTTTCATAATGGCGAACTGAAACAGGCAGAAAAGCTGCCGCAGGCCAGTATGGGCGATGCGGAAACACTGGCCTCCTTCCTTGCCTTCTGCAAGGAAAACTATCCTGCTGACCATCAGGTCTTTGTCTTCTGGGATCATGGCGGCGGCAGCATAGGCGGCGTCTGCAACGATGAAAACTACGACAACGATGCGCTGTCCCTGAAAGAGATCCGCCAGGCATTTGAAAGCAATTATACGCCCTCCCAGGAAAAGCCGCCCTTTGAAATTATCGGCTTTGACAGCTGCCTGATGGCAACGCTGGACACGGCCAGCACGCTGAACGGGCTGGCACGCTATATGGCGGCCTCCCAGGAAGTGGAGCCAGGCAACGGCTGGGAGTATACAGCCTGGACTGAGGCGCTTGGCGCAAAGCCCACCATGAGCGGCGCAGAACTTGGAAAAATCATCTGTGACACATACATGGAAGGCTGCCAGAAAGAAGGAACTGAAGGCAACGCAACCCTCTCCCTTGTTGACCTTGAAAAGATTCCTTTCCTGAACAGGGTCTATAATGCCCTGGGCCTTGAAGCTGTCTGCAAGGCCATAGACAGCACGTCCTTCTACGCTGTCTACGGACGCCAGGCCAAGGCTTCCGAAAACTACATCAATTCCAAATCCGAAGGATTCAGCAATATGGCTGACATGGGATCCCTTGTCAGCAACCTGAAAGAGGAACTGCCTGAATTTTCCGATGTCCTGCTGGAAACGCTCGGCGAGACTGTCGTCTACAAGGTCAGCGGGCCATACCGCAGCCCTTCTGGTCTCTCGTGCTATTACCCCTATGACGGCAAGAAAAAGAGCTTCAGGGCCATGATGGACACGGGCAACGTGACCTCGTTTCTGGTGCTGAACGGTATGCAGTTCGGATTCCTTGATGCAGACAGCGCCATGTCATACCTGAAACGCATTTCCGATGACATTGACGCAGCCGTTGCCAAGGAAGGGGATGGCAGTGCTGATGCCGGCACAGAGACAGAGGATGCCCACAAGCCAGAGCATCACGGCTTTTTTGGCCAGGGAGGCAGCCACAGCGGGACTTCCGTACACGGAACGGGATCATTCGGATCCTCCGGTAGCCAGGCAATCCCCGGCCTGGCAGCCATTATGGGGCATGGCTCTGACGCCTTGCAGGCAGCTGTCGCACCACTCAAGGAATTTGACATATCCTCCCTGGAAGATTTTGAGGTCACCATCACTGACGATGGCAAGGCCCAGCTTGATCTCGGTCCTGAGCGGGTGCACTTCCTGGACGAGGTGTGCTTCTACCTTGCCTATTACAGCATAGAGGATGACATCATCCTGCTTCTCGGCAAGGATGCGGACATGGAGTCAGACTGGGAGAAAGGCGTCTTTCAGGACAACTTCCGCGGCGTATGGGGCGCTCTTGACGGCCACCTTGTCTATCTTGAAATCACCAGCAGAAATGAAAGGTATGCCCACTACACAGTGCCCATCAAGCTGAACGGCACGCTATGCAGCCTCCTGGTTGTCTATGACATCGAAAAGGAAAGCTACCGCATTCTCGGAGCCAGGCGCGTACTTCATGACAACATTACAGACAAGGATCTTATCAAGCTGAAGCCAGGGGACAAGGTAACCACCATCCTCAAGGCCATGAGCATCAGCGGTGACGACGATGACTTCATTGATGTGGAAGTGGATGAATTTACGCTTGGGGAGAACACTGTCTTTGCGGACGAGGAGATGGGGGACGGCACCTTCATGTTCATGTTTGAAATGACAGACGTGCAGAACGACAGCGCTACGTCCCAGGCCGTCACCTTTGAAGTAAAGGACGGCGAGTACGTTATCTCAAAGACAGACTAAAAATAGTGACGTATCAGGGAGGCAGGGGATCAAGCCTCGGTCTCCCTTCTCAGCTCATCCAGCCAGGCAAGTGCCGCCTGCCTGCGATCTGCTTCAGTGCCTGTATCGTTCAGGAATTCGTCCAGGCGGCTGCCGGCCATCAGGTCCCCCAGAGAGCCCAGCGCTGTCAGCTCAGGAAAGCGCCTCAAATCTCCCAGACGGACTAAGCGGCTGTTTCCGTCTTCACGATTCCTGTAGCAGTACAGCACGTCCCGTAAGGCAGCATCGGGGACAGCATTCAGCAATGCCTGATTATTGGAGGAGATGAGCACCCGCAAATTCCGGCTGGAAGCGATGTCCTGAATCTGTTTTGCCAGAAAGCCGGCACGGCCGGGGTAAATGCCGCTGTCTGCTTCTTCAATGACTACCAGGGCATTTTCCGGTGCACTAAGCAGTACGGCTCCCACAGCAAGGACCCGCAATGTTCCGTCAGACAGCAGTGGCGCATCAATTTTTTGCTCTTTATTGCCAAAAGACTCATGAAGACGAACCATGACATCATTGCGTTCTGTTGTAATAAAGGAAATATTGGTGATTGACGGCTCACACAAAGCAGAAACAAAATCCAGTAAAGACTTCTTCATCTGCTCCTGTCTGCATAGTTTTGCAAGTACACCTGAAAGGTTAGAACCGTCTTCCTGTAATTCGCCGCATCCTGCAAAGGAATAGCCACGCATTGATGCCGGACTGGGAGCCAGAAAAACAATATTGCGCAGCTGCTCACGAAAAATATAAGTTATTGCATTTATATCTTTTGATGCAAGCGTATCTATCGGGATAAATCTGCATTCTGAGAAACTGCTGACAAATTCTCCTTGCAAAACAAGCCGGTCATCCTGCATCCCTGTTTCAAGCATGATCTCATTCCATATGCTCCACGGATCATCAAGGCGGCAGCTAATGGCCAGTCCTTCAGCCATATCATTAAAAAGGTCAGCTGCACGGCCACGGATATGGGCCTCACCGTTCTGAATCATACGCCCAATATCATCCAGGCGCATGCCCCTTGCCAGCAAGCTCAAAAGCCGGAAAGCCTCAAGAGCATTGCTCCTGCCAGCAGCATCAGGCCCTGTGAGAATTGTCATGGAAGCAAGGGGAATTACGGCTTCCGCATAGCTTTTGAAGTTTTTGATGGTCAATGATGAGAGCATAAGCCTTCTCCATTATCATTTTCAGTCCGTTTTATCGCTGATTTAACACAAAAATGGATTTCATTCCGATTTTATTGAAATAAGCTTACAAAGCCTCTATTGTTTCCTTAAATTACGGAGGACAACAATGAGCGTATTTCCCCGTCCAGGCTATCTTGAATGGCTTATCAGACAGAAGGCCAGGCAAATCATCAAGGTCGTATCAGGTGTCAGACGCTGTGGCAAATCCACGCTCTTTGCCCTCTTCCAGGAATATCTTCTGGCAAACGGAGTTTCCCCGGCGCAAATCATCAATATCAGCCTTGCAAGCCCGGAATACGAGTCCCTGCCCGACTACAAAGCCCTCTTTTGCACCATTTCAGAGAAACTCCTGCCAGACAAAAAGAACTACATCTTTCTCGATGAAATCCAGCATGTTCCAGGCTGCCAGAAAGCAGCAGCCAGCCTTCTCCTCAAGGAAAACTGCGATCTCTACCTCGCAGGCTCCAACGCATACTTCATGTCCGGTGAGCTGGCCACCCTGCTGACAGGCCGCTGCATAGAGCTCTCCATGATGCCGCTGTCATTCAGGGAATTCTGTGACGGCCTTAATGAAGAACACAAGGCTTCCTCCCTGCAGGAGAAGTTCAGCCAGTATCTTACTGCCGGTTCATTTCCCCATGTTCTCCGATATCAGCACGGCCTGACTGAAGCCCGCCAGTACATGCGGTCAGTGTACGAGAGCATTCTGCTGAATGACATTGTGAAGAGATATAATGTCGCTGATGTCAGCATGCTGGAATCCGTTACGAAATTTCTCATGCAGAACATTGGCGTCCGTACCACGCCGGCAGCCATAGCAAGCGCCCTGACTGCCAACAACCGCAAGATCGATGCCAAGACAGCAGAACGCTATATACGCGGACTGACTGAAAGCCTGATGCTGTACAAGGTGCGCCGCTACAACATCAGGGAGAAGGCATTTTTTACCACCGGGCACAAATACTACGCAGCAGACGTGAGTATGAGAAACACGCTGGTCAGAGGACAGGCGTCCGACATCGGCCGTGTTCTTGAAAATATCGTGTATCTTGAGCTCAGAAGACGTGGCTACGAAGTCTGTACAGGCCAGATCGGGACCAGCGGAGAAGTAGACTTCGCTGCGATGAGAGACGGCAAAACTGAATACTACCAGGTCTCGGAAACGACGCTCAATGAAGATGTCCTTCGCAGGGAACTCGCACCGCTTCAGAAAATCAGGGACAACTACCCCAAGTATCTTCTGACCCTCGACACGGTCTTTGGAGAGGCTGATTATGACGGCATACAGAAAACCAACGTGCTGAACTGGCTTCTCACATAGGCCGAGAACTCTGTACCTGGCCATGTGCTCTGCCATCCCTTTTCTTTCTGTAAAAGATAATATATTATCCTTTAACACAGTATTTGAGCATTAAAGGATAATATAATGTCTCTATCTCTGAAAACACCTGAGGAAGTTGCACTGGAAATCGCTTCCCGTCTCAGGGCAAGGCGCCTGGCTCAGAATCTGACCCAGGCAGGACTTGCTTTAAGGGCCGGAATGAGCACACCTTCCCTGAAACGCTTTGAAAAGACCGGTGAAATCTCCTTTGTTTCCCTGCTGAAGATTGCCCTTGTTTTAGGCTGTCTGGACAAGTGTGAAGAACTGTTTGCTGCCAGTCTTGTTCCGGATTCCCTCTTCACGCCGGAACCCAGGCTAAGGAAACGGGGAAGCATCAGGTAGATGAAGAAGCTCAACGTCTTTTATAATGCCTGCGGCAAACGATCCTTTGCCGGCATACTGGCCGAGGAAAAAGGCCACATCTTTTTTGAGTATGCGCCTGAGTTCATAGACAGGGGGCATAGAGCTCTCCCCTTTCAGGCTGCCCTTGAAACCTGGCGTCTTTGAAGGACCAGCACACTTTAGAGGCGGCCTGTTCGGCCTCTTCAGCGACAGCCTGCCAGATGGCTGGGGAAGCCTTTTGCTGGACAGAAAGCTTCAGGAGAAAGGGCTTTCCTATGATGCCATAAGCCCGCTGGACCGCCTGTCCCTCATAGGGTCCGGTTCCTTTGGCGCACTGGAATACGAGCCGTCAGACTCCGCTTCTACAGAAGACGTTGCCGTTCATCTGGATTCACTGGCTTATGAGGCTGATGCAATTCTGGCTGGACGGCCATCAGGCCTGCTTGATGAACTGCTGCGGCTGAACGGTTTCTCTGGCGGAACCCGCCCTAAAATCACGGCGCTGGTATCGGATGACAGGAAGACGATTATTCCTGGCAGTCGGGAAGTTCCGCCTGGATTCTCGCTCTGGCTTATCAAGTTGTCCAACAGTGCGGACAGAAAGGATGCCGGCCTGCATGAGTATGTCTTTTCGCTGATTGCCCAAAAGTGCGGCATTCACATGCCGGAGACGCATCTTTTCCCGTCCAGGACAAGCTGCGGGCACTTCGGCGTCAAAAGGTTCGATAGAAACGGCAGCCAGAAGATACACATCCATTCAGCCTGCGGCCTGCTCCATGCTGATTTCAGGACTTCCTGCCTGGACTACGGCGGCCTCTTGAAGCTCACCCAGATTTTAACCAGAAACTACCAGGAGGTTGCGCAGATGGTCCGCCTGATGGTTTTTAACGTCAAGGCAGGCAACAAGGACGACCACAGCAGGAATTTCAGCTTCATGCTGGATGAAGGCAATACCTGGAAGCTGGCTCCGGCGTATGACCTCACAAGATCATGCGGTATCAATGGAGAGCAGACAGCACTGGTTAATGGCAAGGGAGCCAGTATCACTGACGAGGATCTCATTGCAGAAGCCCTGAAAGCAGGCATCTCCAAGGCAAAGACCATGGAGATGATCGAAGAAGTTTCTTCATGCCTGGCTGACTATGACAAGATACTGGCATCCGCCAGAAACCTGGCGTCAGAGTGGTCCGGGATGTCATAAAGAGGCCGTCTTTATGTCCGGCAGACCAGGAACAGAGAGGGCTTAAACGTCACTGAAGGCTCTCTGCCTAAGGCAGAGGGTCTTTTTTTATCGTCTCATATGCCTTTTCCCCTGCTGTGCGTATGGCTTCTGACAACGGGGCACCGCCCCTAAGGGACAGATGTACGGTCCCAGCATCATGGATGAGATACTGTCAGAACGCCAGGGAGGACACAGCATGGCAGAGTGTTACGGATATATCCGCGTATCCAGTACGGATCAGAATGAAAGCCGCCAGCGCATAGCTCTTGAGCAGCACGGCATAGAGCCAGGGCGCATTTTTATGGACAAAATGTCTGGCAAGGACTTTCAGCGCCCGCAATACCAGCAGCTGGTACAGCGTCTTGCAGCCGGAGATCAGCTCTGTATCCTCAGTATTGACCGCCTTGGCAGAAACTATGAGGAAATCCTGGAACAGTGGCGCATCCTGACCAAGGAAAAGCACGTGGACATTCTCGTGCTGGACACGCCCCTGCTGGACACCAGGTACGATAAAAACCTGCTTGGCACGTTCATAGCGGACCTGGTATTGCAGGTGCTTTCCTTTGTGGCGCAAAACGAGCGCGAGAACATCCGCAAAAGGCAGGCAGAAGGGATTGCGGCCGCCAGGCTGCGCGGAGTGAAATTCGGACGAAAAGCAAAGCCACTCCCAGACAACTTCATGGAAAACTACGAGCTCTGGCAGAACGGCCGCATATCGGGTCTGGAAGCGGCCAGAAGGTGTCTGATGCCATCAAGCACCTTTTACAGGAAAGCAGGGAGATTAGGCGCTCAGGCAACGGGGAATTTCTAACAAAGTGTACTTTTTGGCAAATTGCTCATGCTGAAAGTACCCTTGCTATTTTACAGCAAAAAACCGCTAAAATCCAGTACGAAACGATGCAGTTTTTGGCAAATTTCTCCCTTCTCAAAAAGTACACAATACGAGAATTTGTCAAAATTCTCCGGAGTGTGGCCATGTACATTTAACCGCCTCCGATGGAGAGGATGGCGTGGTTCAGCTTGAGAAAATAACCAACGGGAACAGCGTTCTCGGCATCGAGGCCCAGGGCCCGGTCACCATTGTTGCCGCACAATGGTGCGGAAATGCCGTCCTGAACATTACCTACAAAAACGCAAAAGGCGATCTCGGCAGCAGGCTTCTGTTCAGGGAAGATGAACAATCCCTGACCCTGCAGGAGGCTCAGCTTCCATGGAGCTTTGATGCCAGTGGCGCAGACTTACGTCTTGCCTCCGAGGCCTGGCGTATCCATTATGCCCACCTCTTTGATCCCTATCTTGCCATCCACACCTCTGACGTAGAGCCCCTGCCCCATCAGATATCAGCCGTCTACCAGGAAATGCTGAACCGCATTCCCCTGCGCTATGTGCTGGCTGATGACCCTGGTGCCGGCAAGACCATCATGACAGGGCTTTTCATCAAGGAGCTTATAGCCCGCGGGGATCTTAAGCGCTGCCTTATTGTCAGCCCTGGCAGTCTGGCAGAACAGTGGCAGGACGAACTGTACCGCAAGTTCCACCTGCGCTTTGAGATTATCACCAATGAGCGCATGGAGTCTGCCGTCACCGGCAATGCCTTTGAGGAAATCCATCTTGCCATAGCCAGGCTGGACAAACTGGCCCGCAATGAAGCGGTTCAGGAGAAACTGAAGGCAACGGACTGGGATCTTATTGTCTGCGACGAAGCGCACAAGATGTCGGCCACAGTATGGAACGGCGAAGTCAAAATGACCAAGCGCTTCAAGCTGGGACGGCTGCTTTCCGGCATCACCAGGCACTTTCTGCTGCTCACGGCAACACCGCACAACGGCAAGGAAGAAGACTTCCAGCTCTTCCTCTCCCTGGTGGACCAGGACCGCTTCGGGGGCGTAGCCCGTACCGGAACGCAGTCCATAGACGTTTCAGATGTCATGAGAAGGCTCGTCAAGGAAGAGCTTCTCAAGTTCGACGGCACACCGCTTTTTCCGCCGCGCCATGCTGTCACAGTCAACTACAGCCTGTCAGATAAGGAAGCACAGCTGTATGAGGCTGTGACTGCCTATGTACAGAATGAATTCAACCGCGCCGACAAACTAAACAAAGAAAGGCGCACCACAGTTGGCTTTGCCCTTACCGTGCTCCAGCGCAGGCTGGCTTCATCTCCTGAAGCCATCTGCTGTTCCCTGCACCGCCGCCGCGAAAGGCTGGAAAAGAGGCTGGCCGAGGAAAAGCTCGGACAAAGAGTCA
>JAUMVQ010000049.1 GCA_030530085.1 Desulfovibrionaceae bacterium
CCTCGTTCATGGAAGAGGCAAAAGCCTGGGTATTGATGATCATGACATTGATGCCTTCATCGCTGGAAAAGGCATCAAGCTGATTTAAATTGCTGCTGTTATAGGCAAAGCAGCGGGCCTTTTTGCCATAGCATACCATGAAGTGGTCCTGCGTCATTTCAAAGGACTTCTTCACGCCCTCGCGGATGGCAATGCTTGGTACCACGACGATGAATTTGCACCAGCCGTAGCGTTTGTTCAGCTCAAACATGGTCTTGATGTAGACGTAGGTCTTGCCAGTACCCGTCTCCATCTCGATGTCCAGGGAGCATCTGCCAAGGGAGTCGTCGAGCTTTTGAGACAAGGAAATGTTGTTTCCCGCCTGGATTTTCTGAATATTTGCCAGAAGCGCCTCATCAGACAGTGTCAGGGGCCCATTCTTGAAGCCAGTAGTGCTCAGAAGGTCGTCTTCTTCCTGGGAACAGCTCTGCGCGCCGGGCAGAAGTGAGTCATTCTGGGTATTCTCTGGCAACGTGCCCAGATCGCGTATGTACTTGGACTCTGCCCAGTATTTGTTTCCTTCAAATACCCGTACAACGGCGTCCACTGCCTCGGTCTGGTATTGCTGTATCTTGAAGCTGAATTTCATATGCGGCTCACTTTCGTCTGGAAGAAGGGGGGTGGGCATCCTTGTCATAGTCTGAACTATCCGGATTTTCCGGATAGTTGCCCCGGGCACAAGCTTTTCATCGTCATATGTTTTGCTGATGTGATTTCTTCCTGTGTGCCATATTACAGCACCTTTCTGACGGTATTGGGGCTGTATGCCTTAAAAATCTGCTCAAAGTTGGTGGCGACGCTGTCGCTTGCCATGCAACTGTCGCGGAAGACAGCATAGTACGGCTTCCTCTGGGCAATGGCTTTGACAGTTTCGTCTGTCACATTGTCGTCAAAGCAGGCCAGCAGATAGTTGTCTGCCACATCGAAGACCTTTTTGCCGTCTATAAGCTCTTCTTTTACAGGGCTTGAGAGCAGGATGCCCAGTTCCAGCATAACCTGGAAGAGCAGATCCTCGGGAGTGCGGTCAGGCTTAATGTTGCCCAAAAGGGACGGCACCATGT
Source organism: Desulfovibrionaceae bacterium (assembly GCA_030530085.1). Classification (GTDB taxonomy): domain Bacteria; phylum Desulfobacterota; class Desulfovibrionia; order Desulfovibrionales; family Desulfovibrionaceae; genus Desulfovibrio. The sequence goes on from JAUMVQ010000049.1 coordinate 1,101, forward strand.
CCTGAGTGACTTCGTCAGGCCTGTAGTAGACGTTTTCCATATTGCTGTCGCTCAGGCGCAGGCAGCGGAAACCGATATCAAGAGTATCAGCGGCAAGACCGGCATCCTCTTTGATCTTCCTACCGGCCCTGCGGATACGTTCCTTGCCGATCTCGCAGATGTTGGAATAGCCGGCCTTGCAGGCTTCACTCTTTTCGTCTGTCTTTTCTGGCAGTTGCACCATTATGAACTTGCGGTTGCCGCCGTCTTCTGCGTTGAGCTGCATGACTGCATGGGCAGTAGTGGCGGAGCCGGAGAAGAAGTCGAGGATGTAGCCTTCTTTTTCTTCAAATGAATTAATAAGAAGCTTCAACAAAGCAACTGGTTTAGGGTATGGGAAATAACTTTTTCTTTCAAAAAGATGTTCTATTTCAATTCCCCCATCACTTTTAAGGCTTATTATTGAGCGTAAAAGCATTCTACTTACATCTTTGAGGTATTTAATAGAACTAGGTTGGGTGTTTTCGTCTTTTGCAAACCAAATTCCACCACAAACCCAACTACCGTCATAGCGATGAAAAGCGTGTTCATAATCTACATTGGAATCAAAAGTTGATTTTGTCCATCTCCATCCACGGTCAGGAATTTTTGTTTGTTTATGCGTTTCCGGGTGTAGTATTTCATAGCGTGGACCAAATGTATCAGCATTAGGCCAACTCATATTAATTTTTCCCCACGGTTCATAATTTTCATCTAAGCAATTGTATAGGGTAATAGCTCTGTCATACCCTTTTTCTTTATACAATTGTTTTAACTTTGATTCAGATTATTGAATAGAAATATGTTTTAATTTACAATCACTTAATAGTTTGTATATATCGTCAAGTCCATCTTTTTCCATAGTGAATTGGCGTTTATATGATGCATTTTTTACATAAACTAGCACATATTCATGGATATTTCCTATACCTTTATTATCATTTTTAGGAACTCTTTTATTCCATGTAATAGCATCAACAAAGTTAGATTCACCAAAAATTTCATCACATATTTTTAGTAAATTTTGTAATTCATTATCATCTAGACTTATAAAAATAGCTCCATCATCTGCCAGCAAGTCCTTTGCAAGCCTGAGACGTGGATACATCATATTCAGCCAGTCAGTATGGAAGCGGCCATTGCTCTCAAGGTTTGTCACCATGCGGTTGCCATCTTCATCGAACTGACCGCTGATCTCCATGTAGTCAGACGTGCTTTTTGCAAAAACATCATTGTACACAAAGTCATTGCCCGTGTTGTAGGGCGGATCAATGTAGATCATCTTGATCTTGCCAAGATATGTCTCCTGCAGAAGCTTTAATACTGCCAGGTTGTCGCCTTCAATATAGAGGTTTTCGCTGTCAAAGCCGCCCGGGGTGCCGTCCCTGCCGACGCTGTCTTCCCTGATTGGGCGCAGTGTATCTGTAATGGGGGCGTTGGCAAGCAGCATGGACTTTCTCTTGTCCGGCCAGGTAAACTGGTAGCGTTCCTCTCTTCCCTCCACAATGGAGTGGGACAGTTCCTGCCTGAGCACGTCAAAGTCAATGGCATGTTCCACCTTGCCATCGCGCATCACTTCCGTGACAGCGTTAGGGAACAGTTTGCCAATCATTTCTATATTTTGCTCAACCTTGTCAGGGCTGTGCATTTTCAGCTTGTCCATGTCTGTCTCCTGTATGTCCGTGAAGTGGTGTTAGGCCTTGTCCTGCCATTTGTCAGAGTATTGCGGCTGGCAGGGCCTGGCTGTGAAGTTGTTCATTCCTGACAGTTTTTCAGGCTGTCTTCTTGTGTCTCTGCCACAAACCGTCAATGGAGAAAAGAAGCCCTGACATAAATGTAGCAAAAGCTCCCATGCTGATAACGGCCCTGTAGCTTAAGCCTGAGCTTAAAATGGCGCCGCCAAGCAGGGGCGAGGTCAGTGCTGCCGTATCCAGCATGGTAGTCATGATGTTGGAATTGATGCTGCGTGTTTCAGGCGTTGAGCGGTCGTATATGCCTGAGGCCTGCAGGGGATAGAGCAGGGACAGGGAGACGCCGTAGAGTATTGTGCCTGGTACATACAGCCAGAGAGGCCCCCAGACAATGCAGAGCAGTCCTGAGGCCATTGTGACGGCAACAAAGGGCACGACTTTGTAGCGCGGCAGCCCGTCCAGCTGGCGGCTGAAGAGCACGCGCACTATCATCATGGTGACTGTGTAGTAGAAGAAAAACTGTGTCGGGTCTCCGCCTGTGATGGAGCACAGTCCCTTCATGAAGTAGATGCAGGTGTTGGTGCAGAGCCCGAAGCACCCTATGGCCAGGAAAGCAAGCCACAAGCCTGAATGGCGGACATTGTGGAGCAGTTTTTTGCGGTAGTTTTGAAAGTCGTCCCTCAGGCTGACGGCAATCTCAGGCTCGCGCAGCTTGTGCCGCATGAGGTAGAGTATGATCAGCGATGGTATAAGGAGGGAGCTTGTCCACGCAAATAGGGCCGGCTCATCCCCTACTATGGGCAGCAGAAATTCGCCAATGGTGGGTATCAGCGCATAGGGAATAAGGAAAGACAGGGAAAAGAGGGCATAGCCCCTGGCACTCTGTCCTGGCGGAATGCTGCTGACCAGCAGGGAAATGGTGCAGGAGGAAAACACGGCCAGGGCAAAGCCCTGGATGATGCGCACTGTAAGAAGCTCCCATTCAAAGAACGGGGATCCTGGCGTCAGGAACTGGTAGATAAACAAGACAGTGCTGCTCACCACAAGCGAGACCAGCATGGCCGGCAGCTTGTTGGCCTTGAGCAGGGCAATGGTGGCAAAGGGGCGTATCACCATGACCATGCCAAAGAGGGCGCCCAGCAGGATGCCGCGCCAGCCAGGGGAGACAAAGACCCGTTCCATCCACTGCTCAAAGCAGTAGTATATGGCAAGATAGCAGCCGCTGAAGGTTGCCAGAGTGAAGAGCAGAAGAAAATCCCGGCTGACAAGATCCTGTTCGCTGTGCTGTGCAGATGTATTGGTACTGGGCATAGGCAGGGTACGGTGTAACAGCAGTTAGTGATATTTTCCGGTCAGGAAGTTTGAGGCAAAGGTCTGTACGGCTTCCTCGCTGGTCATGAGCATGTCCATCTGCCTTGTCATGATGAGCAGGCGCCCCAGCTGGTCAAGCCTGGCGGCAATCTGGTCCCTGGGATATTTCTGGTACCTGGCCTGCACCCTGTCGGCAATGATGGTCACCCTGAAGCCGAGTTCCTTCAGGATGAGGCCTATGCAGCGCACCCGGCGCTCGCGCTGAATGGAACCGGCAGCGCCGCCTGCAAATTCAAAGCGGATGTAGTTCTTGGAGACGGTCTTGCCGCACCAGCTGTCCAGGATGGCATAGTGGTAGCCGACCCTTGATGAGAAGTTGAGATACCTGTCCGAGATGATGGCGTAGCTGTGGTCGCCGAATCTCTCGCCTGCAGAGGGGCCTAAGGCACTGTTGCCCATGACTGAGATAAAGCCGCGCATGTTGATGGGACGCGGTCCCTTGGCCTGCACCTCCGGGGCCAGCATGCCTGACAGGACAAACTGGAAGGGATAGCAGGTAACATCTTCCTGCAGGCAGACATTGGAATCGGGATCCCTCAGGCCGCCGCCAAGGTCGATGATATAGAGATCGAGGGGAATGCTCCCTGCAAAGCGCGTGGCCACGTTGGCAGAGCTGTCCGACACGGAGTCAGACAGCATGAACATCTCTGCATAGGACTTTTCATGGATGAAACGCATGATGTCATGAAGGGATGTGCAATGCTCTGGCGTAAAGGTGGCACCTCTCGGGTCCACAAGATGCAGGGGCAGGATGTGTGGTGCCATGCGGCGCATAAAGGCCATGGCCGGCGTATTGGCAACAGGCGGCCTTGAGATGCGCAGTTCCAGAAGCTCGGGGATTTCGCCGTCAAAGACACGTCCCTTAAAGGCATCCACTGTCACCAGCTGGCCGTCCCTGAGCAGCTCTGAGGCACCAGGCGCATTGATGAGCGTGGGCACGCCGTATTCGCGGCAGACTGAGGCCATGTGGCCTGTGAGCGAGCCGACTTCGGCAATGATGGCGCAGGCCCTCTGCATGACAACCGTGGCATGGGGAGAGGAGTGCGTGAGCACCAGCACCCAGCCTTCGGGGAAGTGCGTCATGTCCTCGTCTGGATCCATGACCATGACCTTGCCGCAGGCAACGCCCTTGGCTGCCACTTCCGCAGAACGGATAACGGGCTTTATGTCCTTGAGCTCAGGCGTGCGCTCGTCGGCACTGGTGGTGTCAAAGCCCATGGGCCTTGTCTGAAGGAAGAGAAGCTGCTCGTCTTCGTCAATGGCCCACTCTATGTCTTGGGGATACTGGTAGTGCAGTTCAAGCTTGATGGCAGCCTTGGCAATGGCAAGCACCTTTTCCTGTGTGAGGCAGGGAAGATGCTTCATCATCTCTTCCACTTCCTCTACCTGCTGTACCAGCTTGCCCTTTGTGCCGTCGGCATTGCTTTCATTGCGCAAAACGACACGGGTGAGCTTGTCTACTATGTGCTCCCTGGTGATGGTCATGGTTGCCCGCGAGACAAGCCACTCGTCAGGCAGGGCCGATCCGTCGGCCACGGCTTCGCCCAGGCCCCAGACGCCGTTGATGAGCACGTCATTGGAGCGCAGGTTGACGGGATGCCTGGAAAAGGCCACGCCCGCACTCTGCGCCCTGACCATTTTGAGGCAGACCATGGCCATGCCGGCAGAGCTCAGCTCATGCCCGTTGACAAGCCTGTAGGAGAGGGCGCGGGCAGAGTACATGCTGGCAAAGACGCGCTTGAAGGCATCAAGCAGGCCGTCCCTCTGTACGCCAAGCAAGGACAGGTATTGTCCTGCAAAGGACTGTACGCCGTCTTCGGATATGGCAGATGAACGCATGGCCACAGGAACATCCTGGTTGCAGAATATCTTGTCATAGGCCGCAATGATGGCACCTGCCACGTCAATGGGCACAGGCGTTTTCAGGATGGCATTCAGGATGTTGTTGCTCGCTGTCTGCACTGTTGACGGATCGTCAATATCAATGGAGGTGAGCTCGCGCTGTATGCGGTCAAAAAGCCCGGGGTTTTTGCTTAAAAAAAGTTCGCCTGCCCTGGTGGTGATGGCAAAGCCTAAGGGAATGGGCATCTTGATGATGTTGCCAAGCTCCCCAAGGTTGGCATTTTTTGCGCCGACAGAGGAGGCCATGCTTGAGTCAACCTGCTGCAGGGGCAGGGTGATGACGCGCACTTCCTCTGTCTCGCAGGCATGCATCTCTTTTTCTATATTGGCCGCAATATGCTCCAGGCTGTCATTCAGGCTGGTGTACCTGTTGCCAGAGAGGGCATTGAGCGAGTCCGACATGATTCTGGCAGCTGCTATGCCGCGCAGGATTTCATGACGGATCTGGACAGTCTCAAGCTGCTTGTTGCCGTGGTAGACTGTGTCAAGCAGGGCCAGGATGCGGGCTATCTGGGCATTGGCTTCCAGAAGGTCCTTGAACTGTTTGTAGCGGTCGGTAAACTTGCCAAGCGCTGTTTCCCTGTCCGGGCCGCGCTTAAAGATCCGCTGAAAAAAGCTGATAATATTGCTCATAAAAACCGGGTATGCAAAAAGCTGCCTTTCTTACTTGTCAAGACGGACGTCCAGGCGCTTTTTGTCGCCTGACTGGTTGGTGTGGTGCCTTGCCGGCTTTTCCTTCAGATCGAAGACAAGGCGGGTGCGGCTGTCGTAGTGCCCTATGCGGATGCCGGAAACAAACTCGTTGTCCGGAAAGGCGGGAGCCTGCATGTTTTTGTATTCGCCGGAAATATCAATGACCAGCCTGTCGGGATTGGTGAGCAGCATCTGCTTGTAGGGAATCTTCCTGTCCATGGTGATGCGCACCGTAGCCCCGTTTTCACGGGAAAAGATGACGATCTTGGGCTCTGTTCCCTGAGCTGCGCGCTGTTCCTGCTTCTGGGCCCTGGCAGGCTTTTCTGCCTTGTCTGTACTGGCAGCCTGTCCTGCATCCGTATTCTTTTTTGTATCAGCCCTGTCAGCTTTCTTCTGAGCTGCAGGCTCCTTGTCCTTTTGGGGCAGGGTAACAGGTGCAGTAGCTTCTGAGGCAGGCATGGCAGGCTTGGCTTCATTCTTTGCTGCCCTGCCCTGGGCCATGTCCTTTGGGGCGTCAGTTTTGCCGGCCCTTTCCTGCAGGGCAGGCCCGGTGTCCCTGGGGGGCAGGGTGAGCGGTGCTGTTACCGATGCCCCGAACGACGTTCCGTCAGAAGAAGCCTGTGGTGCAGGGGGCTGGTCAGAAGTTTTTCCCGGACGGTACGGCTGGGAGCTTCCTGACTGCTGTCCTGCAAGCACATTGGTCAGTTCCTGCCTTGAGCTCTCAGAGAGCTGTGCCGCAGGAGCCGCGTCAGCTGTAGCGGGCGCATTTCCGGCAGCCTGTGTGCTTTCCTGGGCAGGAGCTGCGCTGCCTTGTGCCTGGGCCATGGGTGCGGAAGCGCCCTGGCTGGCATTTTCATCCTTTGCAGGAGACTGGCCTGTTGCTTCGCCATTGCTGGCAGCGGCCTGGCCTGCAGCGGGCTGTCCTTGAGTTTTTTCTGCCTCATTCTGAGGCTTTGCAACCGGCTGGAGCACGTAGCTACCCAGGGGCGGAAGCTTCTCGCAGGTTTCGCCGTCTATGGAAACAATTGTATCGGCCTCGTTCTTATCGCTGCTGTCCTGGGGCTTGCCAGGTAGCGGCATAAGGTCAGCCTGCGCTGTCTCCTTGTTCTGGCCTGTCAGTTCGGACAACGGGGGCAGCCTGTCCCGTTCAGTATTCTGTTTTGCTGTGACCTGGGGCTCCTGCTGCGGAGTTTTGAGCTGTTTATTGAGGAAGACCAGCGCCAGAAGCAGGCCGGCAACCGTAGCAAACAGAAATATAAGTATCTTTTTCACAAAAACCCCTTGTTCCGCCATGGCAGGAACAGTATGAGATGTGTGATTTCTTAGTTTGAAGATGTTTTGAAGACAGACGGCATGACAGCCGGATCAATTGAATTACCATCGTGAAGACTGTACAACATCTGTATGGAATGGCAAGATAGCACTAGTCCTGCTTCCCTGCCGATTCTTTTCTTTTCTGCTCCGGCACGGGGATGCTGCCAGGCCGATAACCTCTGTATATTCCGGCATATTCGTTTTGCCGCTGTCGTTTTCCCTGTTTGTCACCCGTGGCTGGCAGGCTTTTTTGTGTTTCACGGCAGGAACCTGCCCTGCATGTGAAAAGCACTGTAATGGGTAGAGTATGCATGAACTTGCTTTGGCATCCGGTATGCTTGATATTGCCAGGGATGAACTGGCCAGGCACAACTGCACCAGGCTTACAATGCTGAGAGTGAAGGTGGGCGCCATATCGGGAGTCGTCAGCGACGCCCTTCTTTTCGGATTTGAAAACCTCATAGCCGGTACTGAGCATGAGGGGGCCAGGCTTGAAATAGAGCCGGTACCGCTGCGTCTTGCCTGCGGTTCCTGCGGCACGGAATTTGACGGCGCTTCCATAGCCAAGGAACTGACACCCTGCCCCGGATGCGGGGAAGTATTCGGCCATAAGGTGCTGCAGGGCAAGGAACTGCAGGTCGTCTGGATAGAAGGGGAGTAAGCCTTGCCATCCTTAAGGCCAGATCTTTTTCAAAGGAGAATTTCATGGAAATTCCTGTAGTTCGTAATGTCCTGGAAGCCAATGACAAGCTGGCCATGGTGGTGCATGAGCGCGTCAGGGGCATATTGACGCTCAATCTTATTTCCTCTCCGGGAGCCGGAAAAACATCGCTTCTGGAGCGCACCCTGACGGATCTGGCGTCTGAGTTCCGCATGGCTGTCATTGAAGGCGATTTGCAGACCGACAACGATGCCCGCCGTGTGGCAGCCACCGGCTGCCAGGCCGTGCAGATAGATACGGACGGAGGCTGCCATCTGGACAGCAATATGGTGCTCAAGGCCATGGAGCACCTGGACATGTCCAATCTGGACATCCTCTTTATTGAAAATGTGGGCAATCTTGTCTGCCCCACAGAATTCGATCTGGGCGAGGATGCCAAGATAGGCATCTTGTCCGTCACTGAAGGCGACGACAAGCCTGAAAAATATCCGCTTCTCTTTAACCTCTCCAAGGCCATGATTCTCAACAAGGTGGATCTTCTGCCCTATGTCCGCTTTGACGTGGAACGTGCCAGCCAGTTTGCCCGCCGCCTGAACAAGGACCTGCCCATTTTCCAGGTCTCGGCAACCAGCGGCGAGGGCATGGATGCCTGGTATGACTGGCTCAGGAATGCCGTCAGGGCCAAGAAGGAAAAGGGCTCCCTGTAGCCTTAAAATCAGAAAAGGCCTTCCGTTTCAGCACTGCATCATTTGTGTATGCTGAAAGGCAGGCCGGATAAGAGAAAAGGACCCTTTATGCACAAAAGCTTGTGCATAAAGGGTCCTTTTTGTGTTTTGGATTCGTAAGGAAGGGCTACTGCTTTATGTCCTCAAAGGTATAGGCCGTCATTTCCACTATGAGCGTCTGGCTCGCTCCATGGGTGGAAATGGTATATATCTGGATATCCTTATCTGGCACTTCGGAATTGACCAGTTTCTGCATCACGTCGGCAGAAACATACTGGACTGAGATATTGCCATGGCAATGGGCCAGATAGGCGTCCAAAGCACAGGAGAGCACGGCATCCTTGTCCTTCTGCTCATAGCCTGCCATGTCTGAAAAGGTCAGCTCAATGCCTGGCAGGCTGGCCTGCCAGGGAACGTACTTGTGCCTCTGGGAAATGTCAGCCATGACTGCCCTGAGAGTATCGCCTGTGAGCTTCTGCCGTAGTTCCACGCCTTCAAGAACGGCATCGTCAGTGGAGCCGTTTTTGTCCTTGCTGGCAAAAAGGCGGGCACTCCAGACTGTATTGGCAAAGCCCATGGAAGCCAGGAGGATTTCGTCCTCCATCTCGTTTTTGCTTTCAAGCAGGCCGCATACCTGCTTCATGGTCATGCCTGTGTGAAAGCCGTCCAGAGAACAGGACGGCTTGGCGTCCTTTTCTGGCAGAAGGCTTTTGAGCTCGCCGGTATAGCCTTTTTCATTGCCGGCTGCGTCCTGGACAAGGAGGTACTCGCCCTTGTCTCCCGACAGGGTGAGTTTCTGGGCATTGTCCAGGGGAATGTCTTTCCATGTGCCCAGGACAAGGCCAAGATCGAGGCTGACAACTGCTGTGCCGCCAGGATTTTCCAGTTCGTCTTCATCACCAGGATTAAGATCAAGACGGGCAAAGCCCGTTGAATCGGCTGAGGTGATGCGCAGGGCGACAAGTTCAAAATGAGATTTGTTCTGTATAATAAGGGTAGCCGGTTCTTTTGCCTGGGGCTGTGAGTCAGCCTCGGTTGCCTGGCAGGAGGCTGTCATGGCAAAAACAAGAAAAAACAGACTGAGTCCTATAGAAAAGAATTGTGGCATGAAATACCTCTGCTGGCGGACGACAAGGCTGCCTGCCTGTGCCCGGTACAGAAAAAAGGTCTGTTGTCTTATGGTATTTTTTCTTCACAACGTATGGCAGATTGCGGGCTGTGCCTTTTTCAATGATGGTTTGCACATATCCTCAAAAGAAAAGGCTAAAGTCCGGGAATGCCGCAAGGCAAGGCAGGCCTGCTTTTGTCAGGAAAAGACAGTGCTGCACGCCTCAAAAAGGGCTTTCCGTGTGAAAATATAGTTGGCTAAGCAAAAAAAATCAATGACAGGCCCGATTCCTGGCCAGGTTATGAAAGCAGGGTCCAATCCGTATGCCAGCCGTTTGGCAGAGACCTGCGGGCAAGCCCCGGGCCTGCCCGCAGGGAAAAAGTACCGCAGGGAAATATGCCCAGTTCTGCCTATCTGCGCTTCCCGGCCTTTCCGGCCTTTCTGGCCTTCTTTCTGCGTTTCCTGGCTTCATAGATATCTTTGATGTGCTGTCTTGCCTTAGCTTTCGCTTCAATGCCGGCCATGGCAGACGACAGGGCAGAGGCCAGCCAGTCTTCATCTCTGGGAACGGCAGAATCATTTGCGTTCTCTTGTCCGTCACTGGCGCCATCTTCCTGAGGTATGGAAGCGGCGCAAGAGTCTGTGCAGTTTGTGCGTTCCTCTTTATCGGCCTGGCTAAGAATCCGCTCCTTCAGCTTGCTGTAGTGCGTATTCCCTTCCTTTGCATCCTTTCTTGACTTTGTGAGATAGTCTTTCAGGGTGCGCTCTGTAACAGGACATCCTGCCGCGGTCATAATGCCGGCCAGTTCGGCAAGGGAACACTTGTGGAGCTTCATCATCCCCTCAAGATTGTCCAGCAAAACGTGCACGATATCGTTCATGGAGAGATATTTCCTTTCCATGTCA
>JAUMVQ010000297.1 GCA_030530085.1 Desulfovibrionaceae bacterium
GTATCATGTCGGCACTCAGATTTTCCTTTTGTGCCGCAGAGGAAACCGTGTATTGCAGGGGACTGACAGAAAGCTCGTCGTTGATCTGCTTAACGGAGTTGTCGATCAGAGTCCGGGAATCAAAAGAGACAGTGTACGTATAGTTGTGCTTGATTTCTTCCCACAGTGTCTGGAACGCTTTTTCCTTAAAGCGATCGTTTAACGGGTTGTCTACAAGCTTGGGCTTGTGGCCGTCATCAATCAGCGATGCAAACAGCTTGTCGTCATAGATAGCCTGCACCAGCTTATGCACGCCATCTTCCACAGGCTGTAAGGACTCAGGCATGGCCTTGAGGCATTTCTGCTCCGTGTCCCTGCGGTACTGATCCGTAATATGGCCGTCATCGTCCATGTACCCATTGCGGACAAGATAGTGGTAAACAGCCCGTGCGTCGTTTTCGTCCAGCACGAAAATCTGGTCGTCATCCAGCCTGATGCCCTTGCCTTTGAAGTACTCAATGGATGCTGTGCGCGGCCTTGAGAACAGAACGGCTTCGGTCTGCTTCTGCAGGCTGTCCACAAAGCTGGCATAGCTTTCGCTGGCAATGACGGTCAGCACGTTGATATCCTGGACTTTGCTGCCCAGTGCTGCTTCATCCATGCGGCTGCCGTCCTGATTGACGCACAACCTGAGGCCGCGCCCCACTTCCTGCCTCTTCTGGGTGGCGCTGTCGCTGTGCTTCAAGGTACAGATCTGGAAAACGTTCGGGTTGTCCCAGCCTTCGCGCAGGGCGGAGTGGGAGAAGATAAAGCGTGTAGGCTCCTCAAATGACAAGAGCCTTTCCTTGTCTTTCAGGATAAGATCATAGGCAGAAATGTCGTCAGAGAGGTCGGTCCCCTTGCGGCGCTTGCCGTCAGTCATCCTGTTGGACTTCTTGTCAATGCTGAAATAGCCCTTGTGCACGTCATGCACGTTAAAGGAATCCAGGTATGCTGTGTACTTTAAGTCGCACAGCGTTCTGTATTCCTCCAGTACTGATTTGTACTCTTCTTCAAAAATCCTGCCGTATTCGCCAGTCTGCTCGTTGCCGTCCTCATCGTACTGGCGGTACTTTGCCACCTCGTCAATAAAGAACAGGGACAGGGTTTTGATGCCCTTGCCGAAGAGTTCCCTTTCCTTCTCAAAGTGCGACTTGATGGTTTCGCGGATCTGTACGCGGCGCATGTTGTTTTCAGATTCATCGCCGACGAGCTGGCCCTTGCTCAGGGTAGTGCCGTTGGTAAAGGAGACAACGCCCGAAAAGGGATCGATGTCAGAGATGACAAGGCCTCTGTACTGCTCCATGTTGTTGGAGAGGTAATAGAGGTTGTCTTCCTTTTCCAGTATCCTGAATTCGCGCTTGGTGCCGCTATTATGCGCCACCTCTATTTCCATCCTGGCCTTGGGAGGTTTTGTTGGCGAAATGAGAATGTCATCAAGGTACAGGTACTGCCCGGTGCCGCTCAGGTTCCTGACTTCAAAGCCCTTGACCTCGATGCGCTTCACCAGGCGCTTGTTGTAGGCATCCAGTGCGTCAAGCACATAGACGAGATCGTGGCGCACAGCGTGCGTGGCAGAATAGTACAGGGTAAAGAGAGGCCTGAATTTTTTCAGGGCCTTTTGAGTAGCCGAGTCCTCTTTGCCCATTTTCTGCGGTTCGTCCAGGATGAGAATGGGACTGTTGGCTGCTATGACATCAATGGGACGGCGGGATCCGAACTCGTCCCTTTTGGAATAGATAATGCGGGCGGCGGCATCCCCCTTGCGCCCTTCCTGGTTTTTGTCCTCGTTCATGGAAGAGGCAAAAGCCTGGGTATTGATGATCATGACATTGATGCC
>JAUMVQ010000050.1 GCA_030530085.1 Desulfovibrionaceae bacterium
TGCAATGAGCTCGCTATGAAGGACGACCTCGCTGCCTAAAAGTTGGAAACAGGTGCACGTTTTATTAACAGATAAACAATGGCCCCAAGGGATAGCCGTCCCTTGGAGCCAGAATACTGTAGCTAAAAATACGGTGGACTGTTCCAGCGCTTAGCCTGCCCGGAATGTGTTAGCGCACATCCGGGCTCGCTTATTTCTAAGCAAGACCAGAAGCAACTGTTAAGTACAAGATAAGGATTTTGCACCCTCCGGTCAATGCTGTTTCAAAAACAAAATACCAGAAACAGCTCAGCATACAAGGCAGCTGACCATACAGACGCCCTGCTCCCGATCTTCCATCTGCCACTGAAACGGAGTATACATCCCTCGGGCAAAAGGGAATGGCAGTCCTCCAAAGGAGGTTTGCCATGGCTGAGATCTTAACAGATCTGCTGGTCGGCTTTGTCGCCAGCGTCCTTGCGGCTATGTTTACACTTTTTTTTACAGATAAACAGAGGCTCCAAGGGATGGCGGTCCCTTGGAGCCAGAAAACTGTAATCCCAATTACGGTGGACTGCTCCAGCCCTAATGCCTGCCCGGAATGCCTGAACACATTCCGGGCTCGCTTATTTCTAAGCAAGACCAGAAGCAACTGTTAAGTACAAGATAAGGATTTTGCACCCTCCGGTCAATGCTGTTTCAAAAACAAAATACCAGAAACAGCTCAGCATACAAGGCAGCTGACCATACAGACGCCCTGCTCCCGATCTTCCATCTGCCACTGAAACGGAGTATACATCCCTCGGGCAAAAGGGAATGGCAGTCCTCCAAAGGAGGTTTGCCATGGCTGAGATCTTAACAGATCTGCTGGTCGGCTTTGTCGCCAGCGTCCTTGCGGCTATGTTTACACTTTTTTTTACAGATAAACAGAGGCTCCAAGGGATGGCGGTCCCTTGGAGCCAGAAAACTGTAATCCCAATTACGGTGGACTGCTCCAGCCCTAATGCCTGCCCGGAATGCCTGAACACATTCCGGGCTCGCTTATTTCTAAGCAAAACCAGAAGCAAGTCTTAAATAGAAGATAAGGCTTTTGCAGCCTCCGGTCAATCCTGTTTCAAAGACAAATAGCGGGACTGACCCACTGGAAAGGCAAACGGCCAGGACGCTATACAAATCCATGCCTGTAGTCATGGATTTGCCCGCCAGTGGATACTGTGCGCCAGGCTCTGCCGATAAAAAAAAGCCTGATCTGCAATGTTTTTGGTCTTGCAGATCAGGCACTGATATTTCCTTGCAGGAAGTTCGGAAAACTTACTTTTTGTCCTTTTTCTCGGACTTGGCGTCCTTGTTTTCCTTATTGTCCTTGGCGTCCTTGGCATCCTTGGCGGCATCGCCCGGCTTCTGAATGGTAACCTTGGGCAGTTCGGCAAAGGTCACGGAGGTGCCGTTCATACGGGTGATAATATCAGCCGTGATATTGGCAGAATCAGGGGCAGCAAGGAATGCGGCACGCGGGAGGACAAAGGCATTGGGCTTGCCGGCCTTCCAGGCTTCAATCTGAGTCATCATATGCTTTATGACGATCTCCCTGGCAGCAGCCTGTTCCTGCATGAGCTTGTTGTTAAGAACGGCTGCACCCTGCTGCAAATCCTGCTGGATGGTCGGGGCAGGCTCCTTCTGAAGCTCTGTCTCAAGATTTTTCATGCCTTCCTGCAAAACCTGCTGCACCTTGGCCAGATGAGCATTGGCGTCTTTGGCAGCATTGGACTCAGTCAGGATACGTTCAATATCCACGTAGTATGTGTCAGGTTCGGACTGACCGAACTGGCAGCCGGCAAGGGGCAAGGCCAGCAGCAATGTCAGAACAGAAAGAACGGCGGAGAAACGTTTCATATAGACTTCCTTAATCCTTAAAAACGGTGCGTCGCAATCACAGCGTACACAAAAAAGCCAGGTTGTATGCTCTCTTAAGCCAGCATAATAAAATTGTCTGTTTTCTAGCCAAAAAGGGGGACTTCCGTCAATAGGCGGATTGCGCTGCAACCGCTGCCAGGACACAGGCGTTTGCCCGGGCTTGAAATCTTTTTAGGCACTGCATACAGTTAGCCAGTACAAAGTAAGGATCCGTGCGCTCTTAAAGGAGCGTATGGCCCAGTTCAGCAGGAATGCACACTTTTTCCCGGAGGACCACAGTGAAATATCTTATTGTCGAAGATTTTTCCGGCCAGGCAGTTCCCTTTATCTTCCCGCGTCGCGTTGATCATGCTGATTTTTTTGACCAGCTTCCCTATGGCAAGGTCATTTCCGGAGGCTATGTAGAACTGCACCCGGACGGAACATTTAAATGCTCAGGCGGGCACAAGGAACTTGGCATCGTGGCAGATCCAGAAAAAGACAGTGCCGTGTTAAAAGAATCGCTGCGGCCGCGCCCGTAGCAGATCGCCTGCCGTTGTATCCGGACAGCCATGTTAAAGGCTGTCCTAAAAAAACAGTACGGGAGGACAGGTCATGACCTGCCCTCCCGTCTCTTTTTTTTATTTTCTGCCCTGTCTACTTTGAGACTACAGTGGCATCCTCAATATCGTCCTTGGCACTGTCAGGCGCTGCCTGCTGCTCCGGCAAAGCCTTCAGCTGCCCGTCCTCGTTCTGCGCCAGGAGCTTGAGCTGCCCCTCCTCATAGCGCAGGGGCACGCAGCCCTTGTTCATGATGACAATGCCTGTCGTTTCCAGCACCTTCATGCGGTAGGCATATTCCTGCTCCATGCGCCTGTGCCTGGAAATAAACCACATTCTGCCCAGGTAGGTCAGCACCAGGAAAACGACGATGCCGCAGATAATCCACAAGAGATGCGGCTTGAGTGCCGCGCCTATGGAAAGGACCACCCCCATGGCACTGTCAAGGAAGAGCACAGCACATCCCAGGCACACAAGCCCCAGCAGGATAACAATGGTGGGGGCATGCCGGATAATGGTGTACATACGCTGCACGCTTTTGGGAAGCTGCTCGCTGCCTTCTCCTCCTCCGCCGCCACCAGATTCCTGGCCGTTGACAACGCCGGAGAAAAACTGCCCTGAAAGATGCAGCAACAGCAGCAGGCCCACAGGGGCAAGCACGCTGGCCACAAGCCAGCCAATCCATGGGAAGCGGGCCATCTTGGGACCGCCTGCTACCAGGGGTTCCGCATTGGTTACGCCGTAGAAAAAGGCGATCGTCCCTACTATCAGCTCCACACAGAAAACAGCTATCAGGTAATAGACAACTATCTCCCTGTGCTTCTGCTCATACCAGAGCTGGGAGAGCTTGCGGGCACCGGCCTTTTTTCCGGTCTGGCCGGCACTTTTTGCTTGTGCCTTGTCATCACCTTGTGATTTCTGCTCATTGGCTGCGGCATCTGGGCTTGCCATGGTTTTCTCCATCTTGTCTGACTGCCCCTCTGCGGGGTGCTTGCTGCAATTCATATACAGTAAGCATCCAAAGGCATCTGTGCAACCGCAGGATGCGTGCCTGATGGCATTTTTTCAGGTTCTGCCTAGTTGGTCACCCGGCGTATGGAGACAAGCCTGTTTTTCCAGTACGGGCTCTGCAGGCTTTCCTTGCGCACCTTGGAGCCCTTGCGGGGGCTGTGGATAAAGGCATTGTTGCCTGCATAGAGGCCGGTATGCATATTGTTGCCCCTGATGCGGAAAACAACAATATCGCCCGGCTGGCTTTCATCAAGATCCACAGGACAGCCTGCCTGCATCTGGCCTGTTGTCCTGCGCGGTACTTTTACGCCGTTCTTTGCATAGCACCAGTATACAAGACCAGAGCAGTCAAAGCCCTGCTGCGGGGAGGCACCGCCGTAGCAGTACGGCTTGCCTACTTGCGAATACGCCGCGTGCACAGCCTGCTCTCCCTGCACACTGGCATCAGGAGCCGCAGTTTTGAAACCGCAGCCGCCCAAAAAACTCAGGGAAGCCAGGACAAGGATGAAGGCATACAGCTGTTTTCTCATACAACACTCCTGATGGCATATACCATCTTTGAGTGCAGATCGTCTGTTTTCTGAAATTCTTTAGGGCTTTTTTTCATTTTTTTTGGGAGGCTCTGCCAGCAGTCCCTGGACAAAGGTTTTGCGCACATATGAGACAAGCCTCCTGCCTGAAAACAAGCCTGCCATATCGGCCCAGAAACGGGACGGCTTAAGCTCAAGCTCGCGGCCGTACAGATGCCTTCTGGCAGACCAGGATACAAAAAGGGCCTCTGAGGCCCGCGTCATGGCCACATAGAGCAGCCTGCGCTCCTCTGCTTCCTCTTCCTGGCTCAAATCAGGGCCTTCGCCGCCAAGAATACTCCTGTCAAAAGGCATGATGCCGTCGTTGAAGCCCGGGATAAACACGGCCCTGAACTCAAGCCCCTTGGCTGCATGCATGGTCAGAAGGCGCACGGACTGCGCCCTGGACTGCAGGCAGTCTGCTTCCTGCTGCCATAAAATATCCTCAAAAAGCTGTTCCCAGCTGCCTGCCGCTGCATAGGCCTTTTCAAGCATGCCCCAGGGCTCAGACTGGAAAAAGGACGCATCAGCCAGCTTGTGCTCCAGGATGAAGGGAACAAGCTCTGAAGGCATAACGGTATTCTGCTGCAGGCCGGCATACCGGGCCAGCCCATAAGCCTGCCTGCCTGAAAGAAGCTGCTCCTTAAGCCAGCCTAGGACGCGCCCCATGGCCTCGTCCTGCCAGAAAAGGGCACTGGACGGTACCTGCACTGGAATGCCCTGCTTCTGCAAGGCCCTGGCCAGCGACGGTATCTGCGCCTTTATGCGCACCAGCACAGCCACATCAGATGGCAGGAGGGCGCCTTCAAGGGCATGGCCATGCTTTTCTGCCTGCTGCTCATCCAGCAGGGTATGGGATGTTCTGGGCAGAAGATGTGCAATCTGCCGAGCCACCCAGCTTTCTTCCAGTCCCTGGGATAAGGCCTCAAAGCCTGTGAGCTCTGCTGACAGCTTCCTTGCAGCCTGCATGGGCGGACTGTTTTTGTATCTTCCTGCAGCCTGTCCTGCTGCATCAAGCACTTTCTGGCTGGATCTGTAGCTTCTGGTCAGCCCCTGCACCAAAAGCCCCGGCCAGGCTGCTTTCAGCTGGGCCACTATGTCCCTGGCAGCGCCGCGGAAGGCATAGACTGACTGATCCGGATCGCCTATGCCAAAAAAGCCTGTGCCCTCCTGGGGCAGCAGCGCTTTCAGCATTCTGATTTGCAAAAGTGAGAGGTCCTGCACTTCGTCTGCCAGGACATGCTCATACGATACGTTTATCGCACCGGACTCAAGTGCGGCTGTCATATGTTCCAGAAGGTCTGTGAAGTCAAAGACAAGATGCCCGCCTTGCTTTTTCAGGGCTGCATATCGTTCTTGTACAGCCAGCTCTGCCTCAGGCCTCTCCTCTGTATGCAGGCACTGCTCGCGGTGGAGCCAGAAGAGATCTGCAAAATGCCTGCGCTCCTTTTTGGAGGCCATGGGCATAATTTCTGCTATGGCCCTGTCAAGCAGGGTACTGCTTTGCTGATCTGAGAGCAGTACGGCATCAGGATGCAGCGCTTTAAGCATCTTCCAGGCAAAAGCATGAAACGTGCCGCAAAAAGGAAGCGATGCTGCAGGCAGGCGGCCCTGCACCCTTTCTTCCATCTCCTTTGCAGCCTTTCTGCTGAATGTCAGGGCAAGAATGGCATCAGGATCTGTGCCTTTTTCCATCAGGCGCACTATGCGCTCACAAAGGACGCGCGTCTTTCCGGCTCCGGGCCCTGCCAGCACAAGCAGAGGTGCACCTCTGTGGGCACAGGCTTTTTCCTGTTCCTCGCTCAGTCTCACGCAAAAAGGCTCTTCTTTTGCCTCCCTGCGCTTTTTGCTTTGCTCAAGAAAGCTCTCGGCCGGGGCATGCCTTTTCTTTCTGTCCTGCTCCTTCGTATCCGGGGACACTGCCATATTATTGGATGCTGCGTGCCCCTCTTCAGGCAGCAGGACTTGTGCCGAGCTTTTTCTTTTTCTGCCGCACTGCGCTGCATAGGCAGGGGTGATCTCCTTCAGCTCTTCTGCACTGAACAGATCAATGGTCCCGAATTCGCCGTCATAGCCGCCCTTAAGGCCCAGTTCCCCTGTGCGTATGCGGCGCACGGCCTCAGCCAGGAAGCTGTCGTATTCCTTAATCTCTTCAACCGGCAGCTGCGCCAGAACAGCAAGCTCGCTGCCAAGGCCCTCAAGGCAGCGCTCATACAAGGCCTTTGCAGCCTTGCTCTGCAAAGATACGCCGCCAAGCTGCGCAAACACTGCTGATAGCGGAATAATGGGAAAAACCTCGGGCTCATTGGCAAGGACAGGCTGCTCCTTTCTGTCTGCCAGCTCCCAGACCCTGTGCAGAACGCCTATAGTCAGGGGCTTGCCGCAGACAGGGCAGATATTGCCATGAGCGGCACTTTCCTCAGGCGTCATGACCACATGGCAGTTCCTGTGCCCGTCCAGATGATATTTTCCTTCCTCCGGATAAATTTCCAGCGTGCCGCAGAAGTACTCATTTTTTCCTGTTACAGCCTCCCTCCTTGCGGCACATTTCAAGGATGCAAAAAGGCCGTCGTAGCTGGGAGCACCGGCAAAAAGATTGGCCTCCCTGCCAAGATTGGCCCCTGAATGGGCATCAGAGTTAGAAACCAGGGCATACTTGTCCAGGGCGCTGACCAGGCGGTTCATGGCAGGATCAGAAGAAAGGCCTGTCTCAAGGGCAAAAATATGGTCCGTCAGATCGCCAAAGCACTCCTCAATGGCGTCAAAGCCTGATTTTGAGCCAAAAAGGGAAAACCACGGCGTCCATATATGGGCAGGGATAAGCATGCCTGTATCAGAGGTTTCCAGCACCAGTTCCAGCAGATCCCTGGAATCCAGGCCCAAAATAGGACGGCCGTCTGACTCTATATTGCCAATCTGGGCCAGTTTTTTTGAAAACTTCTTAACGTCTTCCAGCCTTTTGAAAAAGACCAGGTTGTGCACCCTGCGGCTTTTGCCGCCACGCTTGTAGATGGAGCTGATTTCTGTCTGCAGGCAGAAAAGCGGCGCTTCTGCCTGGATTTTTCCCTGGCCTGTGCCGTGCAGGTCAGGACTGCCCTTCATGCGGTACAGTCCTGATTCCTCATCGTATTCCAGGTTTTCCTCAAGTTCAGCCTGCCAGGCAGGATGGGTAAAATCGCCGGTTCCAAGGACGTTTATCCCCTTGCACATGGCCCAGCCAGCAAGATGGGGTATGTTCAGCTGCTTGCTGGTGGCCATAGAAAAGCGGGAGTGTATATGCAGGTCGGCGATGTACATTGCCATGTGCTCCATTAGGCCTTATCCCTCCGGCTGCCCTGCGGGAGAATGCAGGTCCTGTCAGCTGATCCAGGGACAAAAGGAAAGTGCTTTTTTTGAAGGTTCTGCCGTTCCGTCAGGCTTTTTTTCGTACAGGACCAGATCCGGCTCTATGCTTGTCTCATGGCCTGCATCCTTCATGGCCTCGCACATAACCCTGCCTGCCCTTGCATCGGCATAGGGGCGCACAAACTGCAGGCGGCGTATGCCAAAGCCGTATTTTTGTACTGTGTCTGTGAGGCATACAATCCTGGAAGCCGGAAAGATGCAAAAAAGCCGCCCATGATACACCAGCAGGCGCTGTGCGGCCTTAATAAAGGCATCAAGGCCATGCTCCGAGCTTCTGGCACGGTTGGCCAGGGCATGGGGCGAGGGACGCCCTGCCCCGTCTTCCCAGTAGGGCGGATTTATCTGCACCATGTCGCAAAAAGGCCGTTGTACCTGCGACAAGGAGGCCACGTCCAGAGTTTCAAAACGGACACGATCTGCCAGGCCTGTTTTCAAGGCATTTTCTTTGGCGCTTTGGACGAGCACATCCTCGCAGTCAACACCCCAGACCTTGACGTAAGGCACAAGCTTTAGCAGGGCAATAGCTGATGCCCCACAGCCTGCCCCCAGATCCGCACAGGCAAAAGATCCTGGCAGCCTGATGTCAAAGGCAGGCTCCCGCAGGGGATTTTTAAGATGCAGGGGCCTTTCTTTTAAGGATGCAGCCACAAAGGACGGCAGTAGCAGGGAGTCCAGCGCAAAGCGCAGGCTCCCCTCCGGCTGGGAAAGCCCTGCCGGAAACGCATTGCTTTTGCAGGCTTCAACCATGGGCACAACGACACAAAGAGCTATGATCTGAAACGTATATGGCACGCTTACAGAAGGGGATTGTCCCAGTTGAAGAGCCCAGGCCTTGACATGGCAGGCATGCCCAAAGGCGTTCTTTCCTGTATGGTCACCATAAAGGAATAGCCTGCCTGCTCAAGTTCCTGCCGCTTTTCAGTCAGATCAAGGGACCAGGCCGGATATATCCAGACATTGGAGCCATACTGCCTGGCCCAGAAAATCTCGCCCTTGGGAGACGCAAAAGGCTCATTGAGCCTGACGCCCAGGGTGCCGAAGCGGCTTATGCCCACAGGCCAGGCGCCCTGCAGGACGATGCCAAGGGGCAGCGGGCTCTGGGACGGCAGGGACAAGATATCGCCTCCTGCCAGTTCAGGGCTGACAATGGCTGCATGAAAGCCCATGTTCTGCATGGACTGGATGACATAGGGGTTTGCGATGTTGCAGAAAGGACCGGCTATAAGGCGGGCATTTTCGTCTGCGCGCATGTCCTCTGCAAAAAAGCCCATCTGCCAGGGAGAGTTCAGCACAAATACCCTGGCGCCCTCGCGCCACAAATGCTGTATCATGCGCTGCATGGACTTTTCTTCATCAGGCCAGATAACAGGAGGCAGCCACCAGCCAAAGCGCTTGAGTATGGTGCGCGACAGATCAGCCGATCTGGGCGTAAGCCACAAGCAGGACTGGAAGGCCCTGGCTCCGCGTGTCTCCTTGCCCTGCGGCAGGGAGGCATGCACAGTCATCGAGGCAATGCTCTTAAAGGTCCCCTGCTTTTTATGCACAGGGCTCACCCTCACATTGACGTTTTCAGTCCTGCGCTCCTCTGTGGCCTGAAGGCGCCTGCGCCAGTCTGCCAGTATTTTTTCAAGCTCAGGCTCGCGCCTGTCAATAAGGAAGACCGGAACGCCTGCCTTGGGCGTCTTGTGCTTGGGCACCCTGAGAATCAGTGTGCCTGCCTTAGGCGTTGAACGGCTCACCGGCAGTGTTGTATGCCACTTTTCATCCTCTGTGCCGATACGCAGATAGTCCCTGACCAGAAGGGGCATATGTGGCTTGATAAAGACCTCGCCCTTGGGCGAGATGCCGATTTTGCCCACCAGAAGCCCTGAGCTGGTCTGTCCGCCGGGATTGACGGGCACAACCTCGCGCTGCGGCAGGAAACGGGCATGCGTTGTGGGACGCCCCAGGGCCATTTCCAGAAAGTCATCGGCCATTTTCCTGGCCTGGGCATCGCCAGGATTGTCACGCAGCAGCTTGTAGGCGGCAACGGTATGATAGACGTAGTGAGGGCCCTTTTTGCGGCCTTCTATTTTCCAGGAAACAAGATGGGGTATGCCGGTCAGGGTCTTGGTCAGCACATCCAGGGAGAGATCCTGGCAGGAAAAATACCTGTCCTGCTGTCCCCTTCCAAGGCGCAGCTGGCTCTGCCTCTGCTGGCCGGATCTATTGCGGTCAAAGCGGCCTTTTTGATCAAACCTGCCGCCTGACTGGCCGCGCTCTGCCCTCTGCAAAAGGGGCAGTATGCCGGGTCCCTGGCTGTATACCCTGCGGCAGGGCTGCACGCAGCGCCCGCGCAGGCCGCTCTTGCCGCCCATATAGCTGGACCAGTAGCAGCGTCCCGAGACGCAGTAGCACAAGGCACCATGCACAAAGCACTCAAGTTCCAGCCCGTCAGGGCAGTTTTCCCCAAGCATGCGTATTTCATCAATGCTGAGTTCCCTGGGAAGGACTACCCTGGAAGCACCCATTTCTTTTGCAAGCTTTAAGGCTGCAGGATGCGTCAGGTTCGCCAGGGTGGAGAGCGTCACCTGCCCTTCAAAACCGACATCCCGCACGATGTCCAGCAGGGCAAGATCCTGCACGATAAGGCCGTCGCAGCCTACCTGCGTTTCCAGGCGGCGGATAAGCCTGGCACAGGACTCAATCTCATTGGCCTTGACCAGCGTGTTCATGGCAACAGTCACGCGGGTACCGTTTTCATGAGCCAGATCCGTCAGCCTTGAGAGATCGGTCAGGCTGAAATTCTCTGCCTGCATGCGTGCAGAAAAAGACTTCAGGCCCAGATAGATATTGTCTGCGCCTGCAGCCAGTGCCGCCAGAAAGCAGGATTCGTCTCCGGCAGGAGCCAGTATCTCCGGACACTCTGGTGTAGGATTTTTAAGTTGCGGACGCTTCACTGTTTCTATCTCCCAATAATACGCTCTTTCCCTGTCAAAAAAGGCTCTAGCCCTTTATCTGGCAAGCTCTATTTCAATGGCCCTGCGGAAAATCTCCTTTGATACCGCACCGCGGATTACAAGGTTGTTCACCAGGAAGCAGGGGGTTCCTTCAAGCTCAAGCTTTTCTGAATCCTTCAAGTCCTCCTCCAGTATGGCCTTGACCTGCTTGCCCCTGCGCACGCTGTCCAGTTTTTTCATATCGACGCCGATGGCCATGGCCGTGTCACGCAGGAACTTTTCATTGTCCAGCAACAGCTTTTCATGCTCATGGAAGAGCGTCTTGTAGAACTTCCAGGCCATGTTCTCGTCAATAAGGGAAATGGCGACAAAGTACTGGGAGGCAAGGCCGCTGAGGCCCTCAGGCTCCAAAGGCATGTTCTTGAAGACAAAGCTGACCTTGCCGGAAAATTCGTTCAGCAGCTCCTCAACAGTCTTTTCAGCCCTGGTGCAGAACTGGCAGGTAAAGTCAGAGAAGGCAACAATCTGTACCTTGGCATCGCTCTTGCCAACCCTGGGGCGGTCCTTGACGGCAACGGTCTTTTTAACCTTGGCGTCTTCGGCCCACTGCTTTTCCATATTGGCCATGCGGCGCTTGTCCGAGCCTTCCTGCACAATGTCCAGCAGCGTTTCGCTGTGCGTATGCAGAAAGTCAAGCAGGACCTCGGGATTTTCACGCAGAAGCTGCTCCAAGGCAGGCTTCATATCCTGGGATGAGATGTTCTGGGCACTGGCCAAAGATGCTGTGCCAAGGGCAGCCACGAGGGAAGCAGCGGCAAAGAAAGAGAGCATAGGCTTCATAAGGAAATCTCCCGTGTTGTCGGAAAGAATTGTCGGAAAAAGTCAGGGTACGTACTTTGAATGCAAAGGTTTTGTACGTCCTGCAAATGCAGGGAGCGGCATGATATATTGAATATATCCTTGAGCCTTATAAGCCAAATTCCGGCTAAACTCAAACCAGGCCCAACACAGAGCCAGGATACGAAAAAAGCCCCGGAGCTTAGTCAGCTCGACGGGGCTTTTCAGAAAATTCTTGGCAACGACCTGCTTTCCCACATGAAGATATG
>JAUMVQ010000298.1 GCA_030530085.1 Desulfovibrionaceae bacterium
ACTCCTCCTGGTTTTCCTTTTTTCGCTTTCTCAAAAAACAGGCGAAACGGTCTCAGGGCAGACAGCTGCAGCCATTTTCTGGCTGTCGTCCATATTTTGCCAGACCCTTGTCTTCAATATGCTTTTTTCCTACGAAGAAGCCAACGGAGCAAGGACTGCCCTGCTTCTCTCACCCTGCCATATAACCGGCATTTTTCTTGGAAAGGCTCTGGCAGGCCTTGTGCTTATTCTGACTGCACAGCTGCTCTTCATGCCGGCAGTCATTGTCTTCCTCGGGCAGACCATGGCAGACAGCGTCCTGCAGGGACTGGCCATGCTGTTTGTGGCAGACATCGGCCTGGCTGCGCTGGGAGCCCTTCTGGGAGCCCTGTCGCAGGGACAGACAGCCAGGGAATCATTGCTGAGCCTGATCGTCTTTCCTATGGCTGCCCCTCTTCTTCTGGCAGCCATACGGGTATTTGCCAGCCTTTTTTGCGATGCTGGCGCAGATAATGACAGCACCTGGCTGCAGTTTGCCTGCGCCTATGACGCTATTTTTCTGTCTCTGTCCATGCTGCTTTTCCGCTTTGTTTATACCGGAGACGACTGATGCTGGTATCCGTCATTCTCGTTATGCTTGGTTCTGCCGGCCTGGCTGCATCCTGGTGGCTTATGTGCCAGTATGCCCCAGTTGAAGCTGTCATGGGCCCGGTACAGAAGATTTTCTACATTCATCTGCCCCTTTCATGGTGGGCTCTTATAAGCTTCTTCCTGGTTTTCTGTGCCTCTGCCGTCTATCTGTGGAAGAGGACAAAGTACTGGGATCACCTGGCACAGGCAGCAGCCGAAGCAGGCGTCCTCTTCACTACCTTGTGCCTCATTACCGGCATCATGTGGGGACGCAGGGCATGGGGCGTATGGTGGACCTGGGATCCAAGGCTTACTACAGCCCTGATTATGTGGTTTGTCTATATGGCATACCTCATAATCGGCAGCCTCTCCTTTTCAGCCAGACGGCGTATGCTTGTACGGGCCGTTATCGGAATCGTCGCCTTTGCCGATGTTCCCCTGGTCTTTTTGTCGGCACGCATGTGGCGTTCCATTCATCCTGCCGTCTTTACCGGAAAAGGGGGAGGAATGGAGCAGGAAATGCTTGTCACTGCCATAGCCGGCGTTGCCGCCATGGGATTTTTGTGGCTGGGGCTGGTTCTCATTCGCAAAATGCAATTGGATGACAAGGACAGGCTGGACGGCCTCCTGTTCGCAGTACAGGAAAAGAGGCTTACCAAGTAAATCCTCTTCATTGTTCTGTTTTTTTTACCCTGCCTTTGGCTGCCTGACTGCGTCAGGCTTTAAGGAGAGTATCATGTCCGAACCGTGGGTTCTCTACAGCGGCATAGCAGTATGGCTTGGTATCGGAGCCTACTCAGTCTTTCTGACTCTGGGACAAGTACGGCTGCGCCGCAAGATTTTCCAGCTTGAGCAGCTGCTTAAGGATGATGCCCGCCCATAAGGCGCATGCTGCCAGAACATATACCAGAACATGAAAGCTAAATATTTTCTCATCATCACGCTGGCACTCTGCCTTGGCCTTATGACTATCACTGTTATCAGCCAGCGTATCAGCAATCCCTCGCTCGTAACCCATGCCGCCCATCAGGGCGCACAGCAGGGGACCATGCCTTCTGCAGCTATGCCTGAGGACAATGGCAGTGAAATGGGACGTCTTATGCGCATGGTTGGCGATGATCCCGACAATGTCGAAAAGCTTGTCGAACTGGGGACTGCCCTTGTAGCCCAGGAAAAATACCGCGAGGCAGGCCTGTTCCTTGAACGGGCCAGGAAACTGGATCCCAGGAATGCCGACGTGCT
>JAUMVQ010000299.1 GCA_030530085.1 Desulfovibrionaceae bacterium
TTTCGGCAAACTCTCTCGCAATGGCGGCTGTGACATGCCCCTTATGGTGGAGAACTTCTTCCTCGTTAAACTGCAAGAAAGCATCCAGCCGTGCCACCCAGTCACTCATGTACATGATATTTCCCCGGCGGGCCTGCCGCTCGGCATAATCAAGATACATTGTGACAATCTCATTGAGGCTGCGCATCTCAGTTTCACTCAGATAGTTCCTGGCTGTCACAACGTCAGATTTGCGTATACTGCCATCTGGCGCATTTTTCCATGTTGTCAGCCCCATATTTGGCTTTGTGCTGTCTGCCCTGTCATAAACAATTTCTGCTGCAGTATGCTTTGTGATCGCATAATGAAGCTTGTTCTGCACAGTGGCAAAAAAATCCTTTATAATCTGACTGTTCACATCATAGTCAGCGCTGCATTGTGCATATATGTCCGTAATTTTCTGGTAAAACCGCCTTTCACTTGCTCTGATGTCGCGGATACGCTCAAGCTGTTCCTCAAAATAGTCCTTCCCAAAAATATTTTCCGGATTCTTCAGACGCTCATCATCCATGACATAGCCCTTAATAATGAACTCTTTCAGTATCCCGTTTGCCCATATACGAAACATCGTTGCCTTTTTTGAATTGACACGATATCCAACTGCTATAATTGCATCCAGATTATAGTACATGGTGGGATATTTTTTTCCGTCGGCCGCAGTTGTCTCCAAAATGGAAACAACTGCCTCTTTCTTTAGTTCCCCTGAGTCAAAAATATTTTTCAGATGCTTTGAGATGGCTGCTTTCTGTACCTCGAACAACGCAGCTATTTTTGCCTGAGTCAGCCATAAGTTCTCCTGAAACAGAAGAATTTCTACTTTGATATCTCCGTTATCTGTCTTATAAAAAAGAATTTCCTTGGTTTCATATGGGGCAGGTGCCATATTCTCATCCATTTTCTTATCCTCCACGCAGAAATATCCGTTTTTTTTTGTACCCGTTCAGGACCAGGTCACGGTCCAAAACAAGTCGCTGAGAGCTATTGAATACCCAACAAAATCTGTCTCATCAAGAAACCCGGCACCTTTACTTTATGCATTGGGAACTATATCTTTATGTACAGGCAGGTGACCTGATGCACACAGCTGTATTCCCTCTGTTGCGGGTATCCGGACGGTGTGCCAGGCATGTTCTTCTAACCTTCAGGGATATGAGGTGTCCATGGGCGAAAAAGACATAACTGAAAAAATGCTGGAGGCACATAATGATGTCTTTGCGGACATTGTGAATGTGCTCCTGTTCAATGGCGAACGCATTGTAAGTCCCGAAGAACTGGAAGAGGCGGATCCTCGTTCCCGTTACAAGGCTAAAGGCAAATTCCATGAACTGGAACGTGACATTTTGAAGCGCGTGACAGAAGGAAATATCCATGTGGCCAGCATAGGCTTTGAGAACCAGAGCATGCCCGACCCAGATATGCCGTTCCGTGTGCTTGCTTATGACGGGACAGAATATATGAGACAGAAGGCACATAATGGCCACGTAGAACACCCTGTGGTAACACTGGTGCTTTACTTTAATTATGAGAGGCCATGGACCTATCCGTGCTCTGTCAAGGAGCAGCTGAAAAAGCCCAATCGGTTTGAGCCCTATTACAGTGACTATACCTTCAATCTTTTCCAGATTGCTGATCTGACCCCAGAGCAGGTACAGCTTTTCCAGAGTGACTTCAGGGAAGTTGCGGATTATTTTGTACAGAAGAAACAAAATGGTGACTACAAGCCTGATTTGCGGGTAGTTGACCATATGCAGGAAACACTTCAGATGCTGACCGCCGTGTCAAATGACCGT
>JAUMVQ010000051.1 GCA_030530085.1 Desulfovibrionaceae bacterium
GTATTTGCAATAACTCCAAACCACCATTCTGGCAACTGTGTATAAGATTTATTAAGTCTATATGCTGTCCTCTCAGAGTCTATTTTTGAAAGGATTTCCAGATTTTTTTCTATTTCTTGATAGTTTTTAGATAAGTAATATAATTTTTTATTTGTTTCCTGGTCTAAAAGCGTTTTTGTTACTGTGTTTAATGCAATTTTAGAGAAAAAATCATCGAATTTCTTAGCCAGCTTTAAATAATTATTATAATTAAATGTAAGAATATGAATCAGATATAGAGTATTTTGACCTTTTTCATTTATACTTTTAGTGTAATAATTATAATTTAAACAAGAGGTATAATCTACCTGAGATACAAAATCTTGTATAAGCTGGTCCTTTGGTTTTGATTTTTCTTCATCTTTTAATTTATTTACTTCTCTGGCTGAATCATCAATGACAGCTTTTTGTTCAGGAGAGGACTGCAGACTTTCTACTTTATTTTCAGGTTCTGCTGCATATGTCTGACTGATACAAAAAAATGCCATAAGCAATAAAGAGCAGCATATTGACAAGATTTTTTTTGCCATTACAGAAAACCTCTCTGATGTGAATAGAAATAAGAATCAGCCACAAGAGGGACTTAGCCCCTTCGCTGTGTTTATTAGTGTCAATGATAAATTTTTAGCGCCTCTTAAACAATTTTTGCTACAATGGAAGAGACAGAGCGTCAAGGACTATACATGCGCAGTCAGCCGGCTTTGTCTTAGTCGTATTAACTACGATTTCACCGGGCAGATGCACATGGATCTCTTCCGCCTGGCGCAGGGCATGCGGCCAGTCGGACCTTCTGTCGCTTCTTGCATATTCCCGTCTTTGCAGTTCCTCATTATCGCAGGCAACCTGGACCGGCAGCATCTTTATCCCTTCAAGCCTTGAATACAGGTCGTTAATCCAGGCAGTGTTTTCGCCAAGGACATGGTCCGCTATAACAAAGGCTCCTGCCCTTGCTGCTGCCTGGATGGCCGCATGAAAGGTTTCAATGACGGGAAGGCCGGTTTCATCAAGGCAGGAGAGGACAGTTGATTCTGTGCAGTCTGTGGCCATAAGAAGGTGGTCCACTGAAAGCAGAAGTGAGTGTATCCCGTACTGTTCCAGCAGTTTCTGCTGCATGGCCTTGCCAAGCGTTGTCTTTCCGGCACTGGAAGGCCCGTTGAGCAAGATGACCTGTCCTTTTCGTGCCTTGCTTTCCTGACGCAGGGGAACTCTGGCAGATATGTCGTTAAAATCGTCCTGATCATTGCCTGCCGCATCTGCCAGGCTTTGAAAGTACAGGTGAACATAGCCTGCGCGCACATTGCCAAAGGCCACCCCGCACTGTTTTGCAGTCGATGATGCCGACGATGCTGTGTACAGCGGCGGATAGTCTTTGTGCAGTTCTATGTCCGACCAGTGAAATTCATGCCCGCGCATAACCTCAATGCCCAGCCCGAACGGGGGCGATGCAAGAAAGGATGCTTCTCTGTATCCCAGGGAGCGCAGGCGCTGTCCCATTCTGGCGGTGGCAGAGATAACATCGCACATGGGCCAGGACTTACAGACAAGACTTCCGTCCGGCGATGTTTGCGGCACTTCAAGCGATGTGCAGAGATACATGTAGCCACCGCACTCTGCATAGATTTCCCCGCCTTTTTTTGCAAAGTCACGGATGGCAGCACGCATGGCTGTGTTTTCAGAAAGTTCCTCTGCAAAGACCTCAGGGTATCCGCCACCAAGATAGATGGCATTAAGATTTTTCGGCAGTGCCTTATCCTTAAGGGGAGAAAAGGGCACAAGTTCCCAGCCCTGCTGTCTTAAGACTGCCTCATTTTCCCGGTAATAAAAGCAGAAGGCCTTGTCCTTGGCTATGCCCATGCGTCTGAGGCCTGGTGCTGCTGTGGTTGCTTCTGGCTTGGCTTTGGGGCGCAGGCCTTGTGTGAGGCTTAGAAGCCTGTCTATGTCGATATTGTCCTCGGCACTTTTTGCCAGGGCATTAAGCCATTCCTCTGAAAGGCAGGCTTCTTCCTGCGGGACAAGGCCCAGCTGCCGTTCAGGCAGGGCAAATGCCTTGTTGCGCGGCAAAGCCCCAAGCAGAGGCGGCAGGCCTTCTTTTTCAAGGGCTTGAGCCAGTATTTGCTTGTGGCGGGCGCTTCCTGCATTGTTGGCAATAAAGCCGGCAATACGAAGACCCATGGCTTCTGCCTTGCGTTTAAAGCCGTCAGCAAGGGCTGCCACGGACCAGGCCATGCCCCTGGCATTGAAGACAAGGATAACAGGCAGGTGCAGGGCCCTGGCACAGTCTGCGGCACTGCCTGCCGCATCGCCCGGTTTGATGCTGTCAAAAAGCCCCATGGCACCTTCGGCTATGCCGCAGTCAGCCTCATGGCACAGGGATGCCCACAGCTTCCTGACGCCATTTTTGCCCATCATCCAGGTATCCAGGTTGCAGGATGGCTGTCCTGTAGCCGCAGTATGAAAGCCGGGATCAATGTAGTCAGGACCGCATTTGAAAGCCTGGACTTTAAGCCCCCTGTTTTTCAGGGCACGCATCAGGGCGACAGCGACGGTTGTCTTCCCCTCGCCTGACTTTGGGGCAGCAAGCAGGAATCCGTGAAATGGCGTCCCGCCCGATGCCTCAGCCGATGCCTCTAGCGATATTGTCTCAGTCCCTGTGCACACGCTTATTAGTCCTGCCTGTATTTTTCCATATAGCCCCTGGCTTCATAGAGCACATTGCCAGCCAGGCAGGTACGCGGGCCGCCGATGATGATCAGCGTGGACATGTCTACTTCATCGGCAGGAAAATCGCACAGCTTTCCGGTCCACACTTTCTCATCCTGCCTGCCGGCATTTTTAACATAGGCGCAAAGAGTGTCTTCCCCGCGCACGGTGCGGAAAATTTCCAGCGATTCTGCCAGCAGATCCCTGCGTTTCCTGCCGGCAGGATTATAGATGGCAATTGGCAGGTCCGATTTGGCGCAGCTTTGTATGTTGCGGCGCACCTCGTCTGCCGGAATGAGAAGATCTGAGAGGCTCACAAGGCAGAAGCCGTTTTGCAGCGGTGCCCCGAGGCGGGCGGCAGCAATGCTGGCAGCCGTAATGCCTGGCAGTACGCGGATCTGGACATCCCTGTACTGCTCTTCCTTTATCTTAAATTCATAGATAAGGCCTGCCATGGCCAGTATGCCGGGATCGCCAGAGCAGACCATGCAGACCGTATTTCCTTCCATGGCCGCAGCAAATGCCTGGCGGCAGCGCTCAATCTCCCCGCGCATGCCGGTCTGGATGATGGGTTTTCCGGCAATGCGGTCGCCTATGAGCTTTAAGTAGTTTGTGTATCCGGCCACAACATCGCACTGCTCAAGGGCTTCTGTTACTTCAGGCGTACAGTGCCGTTCCGATCCTGAGCCAAGGCCTGCCACGATGATGCAGCCTTTTCCTTTCCTTTGTGTCCTGCCATGCGGCAGCTGTCCCAGGGCCAGGGTTATATCGCCCATGATGGTCTTTTTTGTATGTATCCTGACACCACTGCTGGCGCCGTAGCCGGCGCTGAGAAGGGAGGCAGCCTCGCAGACGGACGGCGTGCTGATTTTTTCCTGCACCATGCGTGACGGGGTAGGAACAGGGACTGCGGCAAGCTCTTCTGCCGTATAGAAGGCCAGGGGCTTGCCCCATTCCTCAGCCAGCCTGAGGATGGCTTCCTCGTCTTTTTTGACATCGCAGCTGGCAATGGATGCGATATTGTCCTTGGAGAGCCCCTGTTCAGCAAGGAAGCGCTCGCAGGCAGAGAGAAGCGCCTCAAAAGAGACTCCCCTGCGGCAGCCTATGCCAAGGGTGAAGGCCTCCTTTGTGATTTCAAGGGAAAACTTTTTGCCGCGGGTGCCGGACGGGCTGTCCCACAGGACAGCATAGTCATACTCAGCTGCTTCAGCGCCTGAAACAAAGTGTATCTGTGGTATGCCTGCAAAGCAGCGCTCACAGACTGCCTGGTCGCCAGCAAAGGCAATGTCCCTGCCCTCTATAAGTGCGGCATTGAGCGCCTTGATAGTGCCTGGCGTCAAAATGCGGGCCTTTTCCCTGGCTGCAATATCGTCAAATCCAGGCAGCCCGTTTACGTCTGTCGCAGTCGAGATGACAGCTTCTGCGCCGGTGATGCGGGCAAGGCGCCTGGCAAGCCTGTTGGCGCCGCCTATGTGGCCGCTTACGATCGGTATAACGTGGCCTGCGTTTTCGGGTATGCTGATGACAGCAGGATCAACGGTCTTGCCCTTAAGATGCGGGCAAGAGCTACGGACGGCTATGCCGCAGGCGCCGATAAATATATGCGCTGCATATTGCGCCCAGTTTTTAGCAACCTGGTTTTTCAGGCCTATGCCTGCAAAGCTCTGCTCAGTATCTGCCTGCGCTTTGCCTGCACAATATATCCTGGATGCAGGATTCAGGGCTGAAAGCAGGGTATGCGCAAGGCTTACGCCCTTTGCAGTGAAGGCATAGATGGCGCATGGTCCGTCAAAGCTTTCGTCTGCAATGCTGTTGCGGTAGCCGTGGGAAAAGTCGCCTGCATAGAGCCTTGAAGACTCATTGTGCGAGTGCAGGGCCTTTCCTACCAGGATAAGAGCCTGCCTTGTTATGCCCGCTTCCTGCGCCTTTTCTGCCAGGGTGGCGACATCTGCACGTATAATGCGCTCGTCAGGCCAGGAAACCCTGTACACCATGCAGGCAGGCGTATCGGGTGCAACATCTCCCTCCTGCATCAGCTTCTGCATGAGCTCGGCTGTTTTGCCGGCGCTTAAGAAAAAGACCATGGTGGCGCCTGTTCGCGCAAAACTGGCAGCGTCCTCCTTTGCAGGCATGGGTGTCCTGCCCTGCGTGCGGGTGAGCACAACACTCTGGCTTGCGCCAGGGGCTGTCAGTTCCGTGCCCAAGGCGGCAGCTGCGGCAAAGACAGAGCTAATGCCGGGAATAATGCTCACAGATATGCCTTCCTTTGCAAGTGCGGCAATCTGTTCGTTGACAGCGCCATAGATGGCAGGATCGCCTGTATGCAGGCGGACAACATTTTTGCCGGCCCTGCAGGCCTTGCTCATGACGGCAACCTGCTCATCCAGGGACATGGATGCGCTGTCAAGGCACTGGCAGCCTTCCCTGCAGTACGAGAGCAGCTCGGGATTCACCAGGGAGCCTGCGTAGACAACGACGTCGGCCTTTTCTAGGGCACGCATGCCCCTGACAGAGATGAGATCCGCTGCCCCCGGGCCTGCGCCGACAATGGTAACTGCTGTGTTCATGGAGAACCCCCTGTAGAGTTGCTCTTTCCTTCTCAGGCATTTTCGGTGATGGCATGAAGCGTTGCCACGGCAAGGGTGCTGCCGCCACGCCTGCCTTCAAGCACGATTTGCGGCACAGGGCACTGTGCCAGAAGCTCCTTGGACTCAACAACGTTGACAAAGCCCACAGGCATGCCAATGACCATGGCCGGCTGTACCTTTTCTTCCAGGATATATCTGGCAATTCTTGCCAGTGCCAGCGGGGCATTGCCTATGAGGACGATTGCGCCGTCAAGCATGGGGCGTGCCTTCTCTGCACCGCAAAAGGCGCGTGTGTATCCTTCTGCCTTTGCCCTGGCAATGACATCCGCATCAGAGATATAGCAGTGCAGGTTATCTTTTGTGTAGCCGCCATTGAGCTTTTTCAGGCGCGGCAGGGAAAGGCCTGCCCGTATCATGTTGGAGTCGCAGAAAATTGGAGCGCAGGATCTCAGTGCTTCCAGCCCTTTCTCAATGGGATCGTGGTGGAAGACCAGATCATCGGCAATGTGCATGTCGGCCGTGGTATGGATAAGCCTGCGGGCTATATGCCATTCCTCTGCTGAAAAGCGGGCCTTGTCTTTGTATTCCTCTTCTATGCGGCGAAAGCTTTCCTGCTCTATGGCCTGTCCTGATAAATGCCAGAGTATGCTCATGGGATGTGCCTCCTTAAGAGCAGAGAAGGGAAGAGGAAAGGGAACACTGCAGGTCAGCAGGCCAGTCCGAACCAGCGCATGCCAGCGACAAAAATCATGCCGAAGAGAATGGTGCCCACAAAATTCTTGGTAATAATGCAGAAAATGACCGTTACTATGCCGGCAGTAAGATAGAGGTTGTCCGGGATGCTGAGGCTGAAAGAGCCGTTGTAGAAAAAGAGATCCGGAACGACCAGGGCGGCCATGACGGCAGCCGGCACAAAGTTGAGCCACTTGCTGAGCCATTCAGGCGTCTGCCTGCTGAAGACAAAAAGAGGCAGTACCCTGGGAACGACTGTTACGGCTATGCAGATGACGAGCAAAAGAAGAAGGTTTGCAGGGGAGGTGAGATCAGTCATTTGGGTTGTCCTCCCTGTTCTTTGCTATGCCGCTTTTTTCCCTGGTGCTGAGCCAGGTGCCCACAGATGCAGCCAGGACTGAGGCCAGCACCACATTCCAGGCCTCAAGACCGGCGAACCTGAGCGATACGGAAAAGATGCCTGCCAGGACGGCTGTCAGGATGTGAAGCCTGTCAGTGCACTGCGGAATCAGCAGGGCCAGGAACATGCCCGAAAGAGCAAAATCAAGGCCCAGCGGCTTGACGTCTGTGACAATGCTGCCGCACAGGGACCCGATGACCGTTCCTGCAACCCATGAAGCCTGCGCCAGGAAGGTCGCTGAAAAAATGGCAGTGCGGTTCAGCTGCCAGCCCTGCTGGAAGGCGGTGATATGAACGGCAAAGAGCTCGTCCGTTATCTGCCAGCCAAAAATGAAGCGGGCCAGGGGCTTAAGCCTGCCCACATGAGGGGCCATGGCCATGGCCATGAGCAGATAGCGCAGGTTGGTGACCAGGACAGAAATGCCGGTAGCAAGATAGCCTGCGCCTGAAAACCACATGGCTATGGCGATGAACTGGCCGGATCCTGAGAAGACAAGAAGGGACATGGCACAGGCCAGGGAGGCGGGCATCCCTGCCTGGCTAGTGAGGACGCCGAAGGCAAAGGCAACAGGCAGGTAGCCGAGCATAATCGGCAGTGCCCTGACTGCACCCAGCCTGACAGCAGCTGCGCAGGATGCGTTTTGTGCCTCGGGAGAGGTTGCAAGAGAAGAGTGCGGCATGGGGGAAAATCCGGGAAAATACAATACGGGGGAAAGAAATGAGGCAGTATCCTGCCTTTGGGCTCAGCTCAGCCTCTGGCTCTACCTTGACGCAGAGGCTGGCAGTGGTTCATTGTACTGGCTGCGTATTCAAAGAACTCTGCTTTTTATCAAAAACAGGTAAAGAAACAAGGGAGCAAGCATTATGCCGGATCAGCCGACCTACTGTGTCATCGGACACCCCATAGCCCATTCCTTAAGCCCTCTCATGCACAATGCGGCACTGAAGGCTCTCGGGCTGCCTGGCTCATACAAGGCCTTAAACCTGCAGCAGGAAGAGCTGGCTGACTTTTTTGCATCCATGCGCAAGGGCGCCATTCAGGGCTGCAATATCACGCTGCCTCACAAGGTCATGGCCATGCAGTACGTGGATGAGGTGACGCCGCAGGCGAGGCTCGCCGGCGCCATCAACACTGTCTTCTGGAAGGACGGACGTCTTGTCGGGGAAAATACCGATGTCATCGGCTTTGCTGCAGCCATGCAGGGAAGAACGTTTCAGCACGCCCTGATACTGGGAGCAGGCGGCGTTTCCAGGGCGGCCATTGTGGCGCTCAGAAATATGAACGTTGCGCAAATTACCATCAGCAACAGGA
Organism: Desulfovibrionaceae bacterium; assembly: GCA_030530085.1. GTDB lineage: Bacteria > Desulfobacterota > Desulfovibrionia > Desulfovibrionales > Desulfovibrionaceae > Desulfovibrio. The sequence goes on from JAUMVQ010000051.1 coordinate 7,771, forward strand.
CCTGGACCAAGGCCAAGGACATGGCAGAAGAATTTGGCATTGAGGCTGTCCCCTGGGAAGAACGCCATGATACGGACTGCGATCTGGCTGTCAATGCCACAAGCCTTGGCATGACAGGCGGACAGGAAGCCATGAGCCCCGTATCATTCGGCTTTTTTGCAGGCAGATCCGGCTTTGCCTACGATATCATTTATACGCCGGCAAAGACCCGTTTCTTGCAGCAGGCTGAATCTGCCGGCTGGGGCACTGACAACGGGCTGTCCATGTTTGTGGAACAGGGGCGTGCTTCCTTTAGGCTGTGGACAGGCTGCACCATGCCCGCAGACACTGCCTATGCCTGCCTTGCAGAGGCCCTGGGCAGGTAGCGCGGACAATAAGACAGAGCATAAAAAAAGACGGCGCAGGCCGTCTTTTTTATGAGCTGAAATACTGTCTTGCAAAAACAGGGCGCTGCTACTTTTTGTCAGCCGCTTTCTGAGGCTGTTTAGCCTGTTTAGCCTGCTTTGCCGGCGGCTGGGACTGTTCCTTCTTTTTCTGGGGCTTGTCCGCAGTCTTTTTCTTGTCCTGCTTTTGCGTCTTGGCTGCGGCAGGCTGCTTTTTAGGCTTGATCTGCTGCAGGGCTTTCTTTGCATCCTTGTCGCCGTTTTTTGCAGCCAGTTCATACCATTTTTTGGCCTCGGTCAGGCTGACAGGGACACCGGTTCCCTGCTCGTACATGAGCCCCAGGCTGTACTGGGCAGACGGCTCATTGTTTTCGGCAGCCTTGCGGTACCATTCTACAGCCTTGCTGTATTCCTGGGTAACGCCTGCACCCTGCTCGTACATATAGCCTATATTGTACTGGGCCGGGCCATAGCCCTGGTCAGCCGCTTTCTGGTACCACTGCATGGCCTTGGTGTAGTCTAAGGCATGTCCTCTGCCCTGCGCATACATGAAGCCAAGGTTGTTCTGGGCCTTGACGTGATCCTGTTCGGCCGCCTTTCCCAGCCAGTGAACGGCCTTGGTATCGTCCTGATGGCCGTCCTTTGAATTCATATAGATCCAGCCCAGGGAATACTGGGCCTCGGCCATGCCCTGGTTGGCAGCCCTGTTGTACCATTCAATGGCCTTCTCTTCGCTTTTCTTGACGCCTCTGCCCTGGGAATAGAGATAGCCCAGGTTATACTGGGCCTCGGCATGTCCCTGTTCGGCAGCCTTTGTAAACCACTGGCTGGCCTCCAGGAAATTGCGCCGCACTCCCTCGCCCATGGCCAGGGCCATGCCATAGGCATTCTGGCCGCGGATGTCGCCCTGGTCGGCTGCTATCTTGAAGTACTGGGCTGCCCTGGTATTGCTTTGCTTGGTGCCCATGCCCGCCTGTGTCAGGCGGCCCAGGATGAAGGCTGCCTCGCCATTTTTTTTGTTGGCCAGGGGCGTCAGCATGTCTACGGCGCTGCGGTAGTCCTTTTTGTCAAGCGCCTTGCCTGCGCGCTTCAGGATTTCTGTGTCGGCAGATTCCTTTTCCACGGCTGCACTGTCCTGTGTCCCGGCCTGGGGCTGGCCTGCCTGGGCAGTATCTCCTCCGGCAGGGGCGGCAGGGGCGGCCGCCAGATATCCGGCCGGACACAGGCACAAAATCAGTAACAGCAGAACCAGGCGAAGAAGACCTGGGCGCAGAGCGTTAAAACCTTGCTTGGACATGGTGTATTTGGTGCTCCTCTTGGGAATGGGCCGGATTAAGGGCAGAATATGCAGAAGAGAAAAAATGTTACAGAGAGCGCAGCGCTTTTATCCAGCGCCTGTTCAAATCATTGGCATTACATAGTGCAAAAGTGCTGAGAAAGGAAGATCTGGCTTGCTGCACCCTGTCTGAAAGCCACCATTTTTCAGGGGAAGGCCAGATGTTTTGTATATGGGCCGCTGCCCTGCAGGGATCTGCATGCCAGATTCCTGCATCCTCAAGGATGGGGAGCATGCTGCTGAAGGCCTCTGATAGCGGCCAGTGAGCAGGATTCCAGAAACAGACAGTGGGAACATTGGCTGCCATGGCTTCCAGAAGCACGGTCCCGTGGTGATCCATAAGAAGCAGGCGGCAGCTTAAGAGTTTGGGAAGAAGATCGCCTGAGCACAGATGCATGTGCGGATAGCGTGCCAGAATCCAGGCTGCGTCATCCATGGCCCCGGGAGTCGGAAAATACGGCCTGTAGAGAATGTGGTTGCGCACTTCCCGGTCCAGATTGCGCAGGAAGGCATCCTTTTCTGCCCTGTAGGCCAGGTATTCAAGGGGGGTAGGATGCGAGTCCAGCTGGTAGGCATAGGAAGCGATTTCCGTACCCACAAATAGAACGGAAGTGCCGCCCTTTTTCCAGGCATTGCTGATGCGTGCAAGCTTTGGGGCAGGCAGGGGAACAAAGTTCCTGCCTGGCAGGGATGAATGGACGCTCTGGTACTCTGTCCAGCCCCAGGTAATAAAGGCATGCTGGCTGTATTCCACGTATTCGGCAGCGCAGGTGAGGGTCATCATGCCGTAGTTGCCGCCATGCTGCATGGAGATGAGCCGCCCGCCTTTTGCACGCCATATGGCAAGCTTCTGCCTGTAGGCTGCATCCTCGTACATGGAGATGATGGCCATGCGCACTTTTGGCTGCTTCATCTGCGTCACTTTTTGCGGATGCTTCATGTGCAAAAGTGTCTGCGGCACTAGTTCAAGCACAAGGTCCAGCACATCAAAAGGCAGGCAGGTGGCTTCCTGCCCTGAACTCCCAAAAGCCCCGGCAAGTTCCAGTGTCCTGTCTGGAAGCCTGCTTGCATGCAGCAACGCCAGAGACCAGCTCAGGCTCTGGCGCAGGGAGATGCCCTGCAGTGGCGGCACTGGCAGGGAGAGGCAGAGGGATCTAAGCCATGCCTTAAGCCTGCTTTCCTTTTCGCCTGCATCAGGAAAAGCGTCCCCGCCATTGTTTTCTGTATCGGCTGCGGCATCGTGCCCATATGGCTCTGCATGCCAGCGTTCCGGCAGGACTGGTTCCAGAAGGCGTGAGAAAAGCCAGTGCAGGCAGTTCGGGTTAAGGGCCCCTCTGAGGACGATATCCCGGTCGCTTTCCATGACGCAAGGACACTTGCGGGGTGCAAGGGGGACTGTCAGCTCCTCTTCTCCGTAAGTCTTGGCAACAGCCTTGATACGGTACCACACCTCTACAATGAGCCTTGCGCTGTTGATGGCAAAGGGAGCAAGCAGGGTTTCCCAGTAGGCTGCAGGAAGCCTGGATTCCGGGCAGAGCTTTTCAGCAAGGCGGGGGATTAGGCTGGTGGCCAGGGCCTCTGCCTCGCGTATGGCACAAGCCTGGCATTGTCTGTCGGCAAAGGGCTCGGGAGCAAAGGCAAACCTTGTCTCAAAGTCCGGAAAGAAATCCTCACGGCCCGCAAAACACCAGGGACCAGCGGCTATA
>JAUMVQ010000300.1 GCA_030530085.1 Desulfovibrionaceae bacterium
ATGTATTTTGTAATCATTTAAGTCTCCTAAATAGGATTGCTGAGCGGCTACCTATCTGGGAGACTTTTTTATATACTGGCAGGAACTGTTTATGCGGCGGATGTCGCTTCCAGGCTCCGTATGAGACTGAGCTCGCTGCCACGCCAGCCCTATCCGCATAGGCGTGCACCCGGGATTAAAACTCAGAGGTACAGGCAGAGCAGGATGCTTGCCAGTTCTTACTTGTTACGCTTTTGGGGAGGAATACACTTTGACTGGTTCTGAAGCAAAAATCGTTGCCTATATGGAAGGCGCAGATAAGCGGTTTGTAATTCCTGTCTATCAGCGCAACTACGACTGGAAAATAGAAAATTGCAAGCAACTGTACGATGATCTGGTCAGGGTTGTCAGCAATAACCGCAACAGCCACTTTTTCGGAAGCATTGTTTCTGTTGTGAAGGACGGGGGCTACAGCGAGCACCTTGTAATTGACGGGCAGCAGCGCCTTACAACCATTTCGCTGCTGTCGCTTGCCATGTACAAGCTGATGAAAAACGGGGTGCTGAAACCTGCCAGCAAATCGCTTCCGTACAGAATTATGGAAACAATTCTGATCGACAAATATCATGACGAGGAAGAATGCAAGCTTTGTCCTGTAAAAAACGACCAGGAAGCCTACAAGCGGCTGTTTGGCGATGAGTCTGACTATATCCCAGATTCTAACATGACGATCAATTATGAATATTTCTATGATCGCATCCAAAAACAGGAAATCACCATAGACCAGCTGTATGAAGCAATCTCCAGGCTGGTTATTATCAACATTACGCTCAAGCAGGAGGATGACCCGCAGCTGATTTTTGAAAGCCTGAACTCAACCGGCCTGGCACTGAGCGAGGGTGACAAAATCCGTAATTTCATCCTGATGGGGCTGCCGGCAAAGCAGCAGGAAAAATTCTATACCAGCTACTGGAACCCCATTGAAAAATGCACAGACTACGATGTGAGCGCCTTTGTACGCGATTTTCTCAGCCTAAAGCAGCTGTCTATCCCGACTATGAGCAAGGTGTATGTCACCTTCAAGGCATATGTGGAAGGTCTTGGTACGGATATAGAGAGCCTGCTGCAGGAACTGCTCCGCTATGCCAGATGGTACAAAATACTCCTTAAAGGCACTGGCCTGCAGGATGCGCTCGATTACTGCATCTATCGGCTCAACCTGCTGGAAACAACTGTCACAAGGCCGTTTTTCCTTGAGGTGCTGCGCCTGCAGAGCGAAGGAAAACTTACGCCTGCAGAGGTCACGGAGATCTTCCAGTATACAGAAAATTATCTCTTCCGTCGCTCGGTCTGCAGCATACCAACTAACTCGCTGAACAAGACCTTTCTGATGCTGCACCACGAAATCATGCGCTATGACGGCACAGAAGGCGATTATGTGGCCAAATTCAAATATGCCCTGCTTTCCAAGACAGAAGTGCGGCGCTTCCCTGATGACACGGAATTTACAGAAGCTCTCTCTGTTCGCCAGGTCTATACGAAGATGAAGGGCAAGAACAAGGTCTACCTGCTTGAACGCCTGGAAAACAACAACACCGTTGAGGATAAAAACATTTACAAGCATTACAATCAGGAGAAATGTTCTATTGAGCATATCATGCCGCAGCAGCTGACACCGGCATGGATTGCCGAGTTAGGAGAGGATTATGAGCAGATCCACGAGACATGGCTCCACCGCCTAGCCAACCTGACTCTGACTGGGTATAACTCAAAATACAGCAACAGGTCCTTTGCAGAAAAACGTGATATGGAAAACGGCTTCAG
>JAUMVQ010000052.1 GCA_030530085.1 Desulfovibrionaceae bacterium
CTGCATTAACAGCGATCTCAAGCGCATGGTACAGCATGTTACCATTGACAGGGGGACTATGGGCTTTGTGTGCACGCCTCTCATCCCGCTGCCGGATCTCAAGGCCGGCTGCGGCTGCACTCCGTCAGGCTGCACAGGATCCTGCTCGTCCTGCCATTAGTTTTTTTGCCTTTTACACTGTTTCCTGATGCCAGGCCTGGCATAAGGATACGGCCCTATAACATCAGCCCCCATAAGGAAGTATTCATGATTACAATCAGCGATGCCGCCCAGAAAGAACTGGACGCCTTTTTTGACGCTAACCAGGATGCCCCCAAATCCGTTCGTATTTATCTGGCCCCCGGCGGCTGCTGCGGCCCGGCCCTGAACATGGCCCTGGATCCGGCTACAGACACGGATGCCCAGGAAGAAATCAATGGCGTGGTCTACTGCATGGCCAAGGAACTGTTTGAGGTGACTGGCGCCATCAGCGTTGACATCAGCTACATGGGCTTCACCATTACCCCTGAAAACCCACTGCCCAGCATGGGCGGCGGCTGCAGCTGCTCCGGCGGCTGCGGCGGTGGTTGCGGTGGCGGCGAAGGCGGCAGCTGCTGCGGCTAAGCCCGAAAATCAGGACTGCCTTGCACCTCATGTCCTGTTTTGACTGCGTTTGCATCGTCAATATATATGGTACATGATGCTGGCAAAGGGCAGAGATATTTGTTTTCCTGTCTGCTTTTGCCTCCTTTTCCTCTTTGCTAGACTTGAGGATAAGGGGCAGAAGCTGACAGGATGTATCAGAAAAGGCCGGGCAACCGGCTTTTTTTGCTGTTTGGGACGAAGGCTCAACGTACAGAGCGCATGATCCCGGGGGATGTATGCAGGTGCTGGAATTTTTGCAGGGCACAAAAGCCTCACTCAGCCTGGACCGGTCCGGTCTGGCTACAAGGGCAAGGCTGGCAGGCGAGATCGTTGCCTCGGGGAAAACTGCCGTTCTGGTAGCAAAGGACAGGGCATCGTTCAGCCAGCTGCAGGCCCTGGCCCAGCTGTATACGCCTTCGCTTTCCTGTGATGACCTAAAGCAGGGACAGCCTGCCTGGGAGCAGGACGTTGTCCTGCTGCCGCAGGGACTCCTTGTCCGTGACGACAACCTGGACTGGGCCCAGAGGCTCTCGGCCCTGTATGCCCTCTCATGGCCGGGTCCGCATCTGGTCGTTGCCAGCATTGAAAGCCTGCTTGTGCGCTGGCCTGCAAGAGATTTCTTTGCCCAGGGCACCATAGATCTCGCCAAAGGGGAAGACCTTGATCAGGAACTTCTTCTGGAACAGCTCGTCGCCTTTGGCTACACAAGGACGTCTTTTGTAACCAGGGCCGGCGAGATGGCCAGGCGCGGCGACATTGTGGACATCTTTGCCCCCGGCCTCAGATTTCCGCTGCGCCTCGAATTTTTCGGCGACACGCTGGAAGACATGCGCCTTTTTGATGCCGACAGCCAGCGTTCCCTGGAGCATCTTGACTCCATGACCGTTCTGCCGGCCAGGCCCTACCTTCTCCATGCAGGCGGGCTTGAGGCCATGCATGCAAGGATAGACAGCCTGCTTAAGGACGGCGTCATCGGCGAGGACATAGCCTATGACTGCGTCAAGGCGCTTGACCAGGGCGGAAGCACCCTGCTTCCTGCAAGTGTCCTGCCTGACTGTACCGATCTTTGCGGCTGGCTTCCTGCTGACAGCGTCTATCTGTGCGACGGCGTGCAGGATACAAGGGAGAGTTTCCTTGAATGCGCTGCCGAGCTGGCAGGGCGCCTGTACAGCGAAACGGCTCCTGTTTTGCAGAGCGCAGATCTGTGCCTGCGCCAGAAGGACACGCTGCCGTGGGAAGATGCGCCGGAAAGCAGGGTCATCTACTGCGAGCCCCTGGTTGTCGGCATAGAAGAGCAGGGACTGTGCTGCCAGGAGCGCCCAATCAGATCCTTCCAGGAGCTCTTTCCTGCCTCCGATGCCATGGACAGGCCCTGGCAGCATGTAAGCGATCTTGTCAGGGAATGGAGCAGGACAAGGAAGCAGCTTTTGCTGTGCTTTCCGTCAGCCCGCTCAAGGCAACGCTTCCTGAAGCTGGCAGAACAGGACGGCATTGGCTGCAAGCTGCGCTATGACCCGGCAGAGCCAGGGCTGTATGCACTGGTATCGCCCTTCAGGAGCGGCGCAGAGCTTGTCTGGGACAATTCCTGCATACTGGGCGAAAAAGTTCTTTTCCCGAAGGCAGAGAAAACGCAGCGGGTGTCAGCCCGTGCCTTCAAGGGCATGGACTCCTTTGACGACATAGCAGAGGGCGAGCTGCTGGTGCACCGGGATTACGGCATCGGGCGCTACCACGGCCTGAAGGCTGTTGAAACAAACGGCGTCAGCCACGACTTTCTGCTCATGGAGTACCAGGGGCATGACATGCTCTATGTCCCCGTGGACAGGCTGGACCTTGTGCAGCGCTTCCGCTCTACTGAGGGCAGTGCAGTCCCGTCCCTGGACAGGCTGGGGACGGTTGCCTGGAGCAACTGCCGTGACCGCGCCCGCAAGGCAGTTGAAAAGATTGCTGCCGATCTCATTGAAATGTATGCCTACCGCAAGGTGGCCAAGGGCTATCACTACGCACCCTGCGATGAAATTTACCATGAGTTTGAGGCCAGCTTCCCCTATGAGGAAACGCCGGACCAGGCCAAGGCCATAGAAGATGTCCTGGGCGACATGGACAAAAACGTGCCCATGGACAGGCTGGTCTGCGGCGATGTGGGCTTTGGCAAGACAGAGGTGGCCATGCGTGCCGCTTTCAGGGCTGCCATAAACGGCCGCCAGGTGGCCCTGCTGTGCCCTACCACTGTGCTTGCAGAACAGCATTACCAGACATTCCGGGCCCGCATGAACGGCTTTCCGGTACGCATCGGCCTTTTGTCACGCTTTGTGTCAGCCGCAAAGCAGCGCAGCACCATAGAGGCAGCAGAGCGCGGCGAAATGGATATTGTCATCGGGACACACAGGATTTTGTCCCAGGACGTTTCCCTGCCCAACTTAGGTCTGCTCATCCTTGATGAGGAGCAGCGCTTCGGCGTGCGTCACAAGGAAGCCATGAAGGAGATGCGCAAGAATGTGGACGTGCTGACGCTGACGGCAACCCCCATACCCAGGACGCTGCAGCTCTCCATGTCCGGCATAAGGGAGCTTTCTCTTATCGAAACGCCGCCAAGGGAACGCATGCCCGTGCAGACGGCTGTCATTGAGCGTGATGACAAGCTGCTGAAAGAGGTAGTTCAAAGGGAGCTGGACAGAAACGGCCAGGTTTTCTGGGTCTATAACCGCGTCCAGGGCCTTCTCCATGTCCGCGACTATGTCCAGGGCCTTGTTCCTGAAGCCAGGATTGCCGTTGCCCACGGGCAGATGAACGAAAACGAGGTCGAGGATGCCATGCGCAAGTTCTGGCATGGCGAGGTGGACGTGCTGGTCTGCACCTCCATCGTGGAGTCAGGCCTTGATTTTCCGGGCGCCAATACGCTTATTGTGGACCAGGCGCAGCAGTTCGGGCTGGGGCAGCTGTACCAGCTGCGCGGCCGCGTGGGGCGCAGCGACAGGCAGGCCTTTGCCTACTTTGTCGTGCCCGATGTGACACATATGACGGATATTGCCGAGGAAAGGCTGCGCATATTGCAGGATATGGACTTCCTTGGCGCAGGCTTCCGCGTGGCCATGGAGGATCTGCGCCTGAGGGGTGCCGGCAATATCCTGGGCGAAGCCCAGACCGGCCAGATGACAAGGGTGGGTCTGGACCTCTATCTGGAAATGCTTGAGCAGGCCGTGGAACGCCTGAAGGGAACCGAGCCTGACAAGGACCTGACCTGCGAGATAAATATAGGCATAGCTGCCCGCATACCTTCTTTCTATATAACGGACAGCCAGGAGCGGCTGCGCCAGTACAGGGCCCTGACCTCTGCTGTCAGCGGCAGCGAGCGTGAACGCATAGCACTGGAACTCAGGGATCGCTTCGGGCCATTCCCGGATGATTTCCAGACCTTCCTGGCCGTGCTTGACTTCAAGCAGTTTCTGGGCTCCATCCAGGTTGAAAAGGCTGAGCTTGCCGCCAGCCGCATCAAGCTCAGCTGGGCTGAGGGGCAGAATGCCGTGGATCCCATAAAGATTATCGGCCTGATGCAGCAGACGCCCGGGGCCCAGATGATTCCGCCGGCAACACTGGTGCTTCCGGTCGAAAAGGACAGGCCGTACTGCAACATACTGAGCGATATGCGGTCTTTGCTGGAAACGCTACGCCTTGCCAAAACGGAAGAAGGGGAACTGCAAAAGGAGGCAGTGGTCCTTGTTTCCCATGCTACGGCCATGGCGGGCAGAAAAGGAGCTCCCAGAGACCTGCGCAAGGCACGCTCCTTTGCCGTGTCCGGAAAAAAGAAGCCGTCCGGTCCTGCCGGCCACTAGCCCCCTGCAAGCCCCCGCAACAGGCAGCAGGGATATATTTTAGTTTTTTTGACATATTTTAATATGTTTTGTTCCTGCATTGCCTTTTCAGTGAGAAATGAGTAAAAAGTTCTTTTTATTGTATCTGACCAGAAGTCATCCATCCTTTGGTGGAAAATAAATGGCTGGCAGGACATCACTGCGTGTTTTTTTGCCAGGCAAATTGTATACAATACCGTGGGGCGCACGGGAATCTACGCCTGTGGAGAGTATGCAGGCTGCCACAGTTTTCGGAAGCTGCAGCACTGTTCTCGTAGAAACAGGAAACTCCCGCCTCAAGGGCAGGGGGTACGTTCACGACATACAGCGTAAATGCCCGGTTTCTTTGTGCAGAGGAGCTGCTTTGTTCCTCGTCCTGAAGGGAAGGTAGTACATCGTGAAAAAATATCTTGTTTTTGTCTTTATGCTGATTTTTGCCTGCTGTGCCAGCGCAGAGGCTGCCCAGTATGGAAAGATTGCTGCTGTCGTCAATGGCAAGGCCATAACCATGTATGACCTGCAGGAGGCCGCCGCCGGAGATATTATCCGCGCCAGGCTGAATCCTGACAGCCCCAAGGACAAAGCAAAGGTGGATGCCATTTTGCGCAAAACCCTGGATGCCATGATATCTGATATCCTGCTGCAGCAGGAAGCGCAGCGCCTTGGCGTCAAGATTACCGACAAGGATATAGACCAGGAAATCACGGCCATGTATACGAGCCGCGGCATGACCAAGCAGCAGTTTGAAAAGAGCCTGGCCAAGGAAGGCGTCAAGCTCAGCAAGCTCAGGGAAAATTACCGCAAGGGCATGACCCGCCAGCGTATCATCGCCATGGAAGGCGGCCGCCGCGTAGTCATCAAGCCTGAGGAAATCAAGGCGTACTACGAAAAGAACAAGGCCGACATGTACAACAGGGACGGCCTGCATATGGCCCTGATCGTCTACCATCCGCAGGCTCCTGCAGCCACAATTGCCCGCAAGGTCAAGAATGGCGAAATATCCTGGCTTGAGGCCTCGCAGAAGTATTCCGTCATGCCGGACCGCAACAAGGGCGGTGATACCGGCCCTGTGCGCTGGGATCAGCTCAACGGCGAATGGAGCAGGCGTCTTTCCGGCATGCAGCCCGGCGATGTAACAGACCTCTTTAACTACAATGCCCAGCTCAAGGCCCAGGTCCGTCTTTTCCGTCCCAACGGCGACAACAGCCCGCTGCGCATTATGACGCTTGAAGAAGCCACTCCTATGATAGATGCCAAGCTGCGCGGACCCAAGGCGCAGGAGCGCATCGACGAGTATCTGAAATCACTGCGCGACAAGGCGCTGATTGATATCCGTATATAGTTGCGTGACTGTCTGCATTCATACAACAGTATATACAGATATGCAGATATATAAGAGAGCATAAGCAGAGCAGGCTGTGCAGGAGTTTGATATGCCTCAGGACAGGCAGGACATAGTGGAAGGCGTGAGTTCGGACGCAGCCCGGGCAAATGAGGCCTCTTCCCAGGGAGCGGCAGTTCTTGATGCCGTACCCTATACTTCAGTGGAAGAACTGGGGGCTGCCCTTGGCAGCCTCAGGAAGGCCCGGGGCCTGAGCATAAATGATGTTGCCGAGGACCTCAGGCTGGCCGAACCAGTCATAGAAGCCATGGAGAGCGGGGAGATAGCAAGGCAGAAGCCCGCTATATATGTCAAGGGATTCCTGCGCTCATATGCCCAGGCCATGCATATGCACAAGGACCTCTATGAGCCGCTGCTCAGTTCTCTTGCTGAAGACAGGAGTGCGCTGGAAAGGCCGTATTTTACTCCGGACAAAACGGCACGCCTGCCGCACTCAAGTCCTGTGTGGGGCATACTGGCCTCTCTTCTGGTCACCGTCTGCGCTGTCTGGCTGCTGTGGCATTTCAATGTCATTGATCATATTTTCAAGGTGAAGGATACGGTGACGCCCACAGCTGTTCCCGTGCAGAATTACGAAACTGCAGCCAGGGAGCCGGCGCCGCAGGCAGGGACTGCCCCGGGCCAGCCTGCCAATACAGAGCAGCCTGCGAAGACTGAACAGCCTGTACAGGGAAGCGAGGTCACAGGCACCATATTGCGCGGTGACATGCAGAAGCCCGTTGGGCAGGAGGCTCTGCCAGGAGGCAGCGGCAAAACAACTCCTTCCGGCAGTCCCAGCCAGTCCCTGGCCCCGGACAGGCCGGAAACGGATCAGGAATATCTGCCTGCCGTTGTGCCGCCCAATTCACCGTGGGCTGCCCTGCAGGGTAATGCCACCCTGGCAGGAGAGGCGGGAATGGCCACCCAGGCTCCCGCAGCAGCTTCTGACAATCCCAACCTGCCCCAGTCAGTTCCGGGCATGCCCCAGGACGGGAAGCATGTCGTGACAATCATGGCCGATTCCTTGTGCTGGACGCAGGTGACAGCCGATTCAGGCCGTCCTGCCCAGAGGACGCTGCAGGCAGGCGAAAGCATGTCCGTGCCCTTTGAGACATCCCTGACCCTAAGGCTTGGCAATGCCGGCGGCGTCAAGGTGTACTATGACGGCATAGAGCAGACAGACCGCGGCCGTGTCGGGCAGGTGCGCACGCTGAACTTCCCGCCGGCCCCTGTCGAGTAGGCAGCCTTTGGAGTGGACTGATACAGGCATAGTGCTGAACCTGGGCACTTTCAGGGAAGCAGATATCTGGCTCAAGGTGCTCTTTAAGGAGCATGGCGTTCAGACTGTCTTTGCCTTTGGCGGACAGCGCAGCCGCAGGCGCTTTGTAGGCTGCCTGGACAGGGTGAACGAGATTGAATGCCTTGTTAAAACGAGCCGGAACGGCCTGTATCTGGAATTATGCGAGACAGTGCTTGTCTCAGGGCCGGGGCCTTTGCGCAGCCAGCGCAGCAGGCTCGGCCTGTGCATGAACTGCCTCAAGCTCGTGGAATGCGCCTCTGTTACGCAGGAAAGTTCTTGTGACAGCTACATGCTGGTCAGGGAACTGATCAGGGTTCTCGGGCAGGATGCAGGCAGTACCATGGTATTGGGCCTTCTGTTCCGCCTGCGCTTTGTTGCCCTGCAGGGATACAGTCCCGTTGTCGATATGTGTACCGGCTGCGGGGCAGAGCGGCATAATGATGCTTTTTTTTCTGTAGAAGACGGCGGCGTTCTCTGCCCGTCCTGCCTGCAACAGCGCGGCAGGGTTCAGGGAGTCTCTCTGAGCGGTCCGTCTTTGAATATATTGTCCATGGCGCTCAGGACCTTTCCTGCAGCCTGGACGCAGTTTTCCTTTTCACCCAAGGAACAGCGCAATGTGGCTTTCTGTGTTGACGGCATGCTGCGCTATCATGCCGGCCTGACCTGGGACAGAGGGCGTTTTTGCCGCATATAATGATACAGGCCTTGCAAGAGGCCCGTACAGCTATTGAGGATATTATGTACTTTCAAGATGTCATCCTGGCACTTCAGGGCTACTGGGCCAAACAGGGCTGCGTTATAGAGCAGCCTCTGGGCGTTGAATGCGGCGCAGGCACCTTCAATCCGCATACCTTTTTGCGGGTTCTCGGACCTGAGCCCTGGAAGGTAGCCTATGTGGAACCCTGCCGCCGCCCTACAGACGGCCGCTACGGTGAAAATCCCAACCGCCTGCAGCGTTACTTTCAGTTTCAGGTGATTCTCAAGCCCAATCCGTCCAATGCCCAGGATCTGTATCTGGGAAGCCTGGCCGCACTGGGACTTGACTCAGCCTCCCATGACTTCCGCTTTGTGGAGGATGACTGGGAATCGCCCACCCTGGGTGCCGCAGGACTTGGCTGGGAAGTATGGCTCAACGGCATGGAAGTCAGCCAGTTTACCTATTTCCAGCAGGTGGGAGGCATTGAATGCAGGCCCGTGTGCGTAGAGCTGACCTACGGGCTTGAGCGCCTCACCATGTATTTGCAGGGCGTGGAAAGCGTCTACGACATACGCTGGAACGAGCACGTCACCTATGGCGACATCTACCATCAGAACGAGGTGGAACAGTCCAGCTACAACTTTGACTGCTCCAATGCTGCCATGCTGCTCAGGCACTTTGACGACTACGAACAGGAATGCCGTGATCTTCTGGAAAAGGGCCTGCCCTGGCCTGCCTACGATTACTGCATGAAGTGTTCGCATACCTTCAACCTGCTTGATGCCCGCGGTGCAATATCCATCAGTGAAAGAACGGCCTATATAGGCAGGGTCCGCGCCCTGGCCTCGGCTGTGGCCCGCCTGTACACAGAGCAGCGCAAAGAGATGGGCTATCCCATGCTCAAGAAGTAAGGAGGGGAGCATGTCAGCTTTTGTTTTGGAAATTGGCAGCGAAGAACTGCCCTCCCGTTTCCTGGCAGGGGAAGAGGCCTTTCTGGCTGAGCAGTTTGCTCACGTGCTGGAAGAGCAGGGCTTAAGCCATGGAGCCATACATACCTGCTCCACGCCGCGCAGGGCCATCGTCATCATAGACGACGTGGCCGATGTGCAGGAGGAAAAGGAAGAGGAATTCATGGGGCCTCCGGTGCGTGCCGCCTACAAGGACGGCGTGCCTACCAAGGCCCTGGAAGGCTTTGTGCGTGGTCATGGCCTGAAGCCTGAGGATGCCTATACGGTTACCACGGCAAAGGGCGAATACATTGCCGTGAAAAAGCGTGTCGGCGGCCAGGCTGCCTCCGTTATCCTGGCATCCGCTGCCGCTGCCATTATTCCCCAGATTCCCTTTGCCAAGCGCATGCGCTGGCAGAACCATGACTTTGCCTACAGCCGTCCCCTGCAGTGGATTGTTGCCCTGCTTGGCTCTGAGGTCGTTTCCTTTGAGGTCGGCCCTGTCACCAGTGGCAGGACAACCTATGGCCACAGGGTGCACGGTGCAGGTCCTTTTGAAGTGCCGTCTGCAGAAGATCTTATTCCTATTCTGCGCGAAAAGGGCGGGGTTGAGCCCTTTGGCCCTGTGCGCAGGGAACAGATCATTGCGGAAGCAGACAAGGCTGCTGCTGCAATCGGCGGCAGGGTCTTGTGGGACGATGCCCTGATGCAGGAAGTTGTCGGCCTGGTCGAGCATCCTGTGAGCCTGCTGGGCGATTTTGACGAAAAATTCCTGGAAGTGCCCAGGGAAGTGCTCATCACCAGCATGCAGACGCATCAGAAGAGCTTTGGCGTCGAGGACAAGGACGGCAGGCTTCTGCCTCATTTTGTCACCGTGCTGAACCTGACTCCGCCATCAGTGCCCCTGGTAAAGCATGGCTGGGAGCGCGTCCTGCGTGCCCGCCTGGAAGACGCCCGCTTCTTCTGGCATGAAGATCTCAAGGCCAGCTTTGAAGAATGGCTGGAAAAGCTCAACCATGTCATCTTTATCCGCGGCCTTGGCACCATGGGCGAGCAGAGCCGCCGTCTTGAGACTTTGTGCGGCTGGCTGGCCTCTGCCTGCGCACCCGATCTGGAAAAGCAGGCCAGGCGTGCCGGCCTGCTGGCCAAGGCAGATCTGGTCTCTGGCATGGTCGGCGAATTTGATACGCTACAGGGCATCATGGGCGGCATCTACGCAAAGCAGTGGGGCGAGGACAAGGTCGTGGCTGATGCCATTGCCGAGCAGTACCTGCCCCAGGGTGCTGACAAGATGCCTGAAACCGTTGCCGGAGCCATCCTGGCCATTGCCGTCAAGGCCGATACCCTGGCAGGATGCTTCGGGCTTAACCAGGTGCCCACAGGGGCAGCAGACCCGCAGGGCCTGCGCCGCTGTGCCATCGGCATTATCCGCATCCTTTTGAAGTTCGGCTTTGAAATCGATCCCCGCGAGCTCTTTGCGCAGGCCCTGAAGGGCTATGGCGACAAGGAGTGGAAAGTGGCGTCCACTATGTGCCTTGACAACCTTATGCAGTTCCTTACCGGACGCCTGCGTAACTACTATCAGGGCAATGACGTGGCAACACCGCTGGTGGATGCCGCCATCGGTGCCGGCTGCAAGAGCGTCAGGGGCGTTGACCTGCGCCTCAGGGCCCTGGTTGATTTCAGTGCCGACCCCGACTATACAGGCAGCGTGCAGACCTTCAAGCGCGTTGCCAACATTGTGGCCAAGCAGGTCGCCCAGGGTGCCGAGATACCGGCTGCCTGGCGCAAGTCCCTGCTCCAGGACGATGCAGAAAAGGCCCTGGACAAGGTCCTTGAGGAAGCACTGCCTTCACTGGACAATTTGTGGCATAAGGGCGACTACAGGGGCATGCTTGCCGCTATAGGCAGGCTGCGTCCTGCTGTGGACAATTTCTTTGACCACGTCATGGTTGCCTGCGAAGATGCCCAGCTCAGAGGCAACCGCCTGGCCATGCTGCAGGCTATGGTCAGCCGCTTCTCCCTGCTGGCTGATTTTGCAGCCCTGCAGATTTAGTTTTTTGTGTCCGGAGCCTGCCCGGGCTCCGGATTGTCTTATAAAATAAAGAAAAAGTTCTCTTTTTCTTGACACTGTCTGAAAACATATTTAATATATTCAACTTGCAAGTAAGAACGATTTGTTTCTTACCTCTTATTTCGGAGGATTATCGTGGCTAACCATAAGTCCGCTCTCAAGCGTCATCGTCAGAGTCTTGTTCGCGCTGGCAGAAACCGTGCCGCCCGTACCA
>JAUMVQ010000301.1 GCA_030530085.1 Desulfovibrionaceae bacterium
CCCGCCAGCGGCTGGAAAACGACGTGTTCACCGTGTCCGGTATCGCGCAGAAATACAACTGCGCCCTGAAGCGGCTGGATTGGCAGCAGGAGCAGGGCTTTGTGTCCTCGCTGGTGCTGGGGTACAACGGCGTGGAGATCCAGCGGGGCATGACGACAAGCTCCACGGCCATCTTCATTCCTTTTATGACGCGGGAGCTCCGTATGGGCGGCCAAGCCCTTTACTACGGCATGAACGCGCTTTCCAACAACGTCATCATGGCTGACCGGAAAAAGCTCAAATCCGCCAACGGTCTCTACCTCGGCTCTACGGGATCGGGTAAGTCTTTCGGGGCCAAGCGGGAGCTCATTAACGTGTTCCTCGCCACGGATGACCGGATCATCGTGGTCGATCCGATGGGCGAATACGCGCCGCTGATCCGGCGGCTGGGCGGCCAGGTCATCGAGATTTCGCCGGGCAGCCCCCATTACATCAACCCTATGGATATTGCCATCAATCTGAACGACGAGGACAGTCCGCTTTCCATGAAAGCTGATTTTCTCTTGTCCCTGTGCGAACTGGTGGTGGGCGGCAAGGAGGGCTTGCAACCCATTGAGCGGACGGTTATTGACCGCTGTGTGCGGCTGGTCTATCGGGAGCTGGCCCTCGGGCTGGAAACGGCAAAGACGCCGCTACTGCAAGACTTGTACGAGGAGCTGCTGCGCCAGCCGGAGCCGGAGGCCCGGCGCGTGGCGACGGCGCTGGAGCTCTACTGCACCGGCTCCCTCAACCTGTTCAATCACCCTACCAACGTCAACCTAAACTCCCGTGTCGTGTGCATCGTCCTCAAAGGGCTGGGTGAAAACCTCCGCAAGATCGCCATGCACGTCACAAACGAATTTGTGACAGCGGCGGTCAATGCCAACTTCAACGAGGGGATCGCTACATGGTGCTACTTTGACGAGTTCCATATCCTGCTGCGGGACGCGCTGACCGCCAGCTACTTTGTGGCGGTGTGGAAGATGCTCCGTAAAAGGGGCTGCATCCCCTCCGCGTTGACGCAGAACGTGAAAGACCTGCTGGCCAGCCGGGAGATCGAGAACATTCTGGATAACACAGATTTTATGATCCTGCTGTCCCAGGCGCAGAGCGACCGGGCCATCCTCGCAAAGCAGCTCGGCATCAGCGAGCATCAGCTCTCCTACATCACCCATGCCAACGCGGGCGAGGGCCTGCTGTTCTATGGGAACGTGACGATCCCCTTTGTTGACCGCTTCCCCAAGGGCGAGATCTATGACCTGCTGACGACGCGCCCGGAGGATATGATCCATGACCGGGCCGGAGCGTAAGGCCGGGGCTTCGGGACAAAATGTCCCGAAGTCTCCGAAGTCCAAATTCCGGCAAAAGAGCCAGCAGGAGAAAACGGCGGCCTCCAAGCTCCGCATGGAGCGCCGGGAGGAAACGCTGGACAAGGCCCGGGAAAAGCTCTCCCGGCAAAAGCCGCTGAAACGGCCCGGCCCCGTCAAACGGACGGGCCGGGCGGTGCGCCGGGGTGTCCATGGCTATGTCCACGGCAAAATCTACGAGGTGGAACAGGAGAATGTGGGCGTGGAGGCCGCCCATCATACCGAGCTTGCGGGCGAGGCCGCGCTACGTGGCGGGAAACGCTTTGTCAAGCGGCAGGTGCACCTGCACCCCCGGCGGGCCGTCCTCCGCGCCGAGCGGAAGTTTGTCAAGGCCACGGCGGATTACCAATACCGTGTGACGGCACAGGAATACCCCGAAATGCAGGGCAATCCCGTGTCCCAG
>JAUMVQ010000053.1 GCA_030530085.1 Desulfovibrionaceae bacterium
ATATAACAGGATATTTGTTCATCCATTTTGCACAAAGTTCTTTATTCTTAGAGACAGCAAGACCGTCAAAAAGCTCTCTGCTGTCTCTTGTACTGTCAAAAAACTCATGTAACATATCCAGAAGAAGGCTTTTCCCAAAACGTCTTGGCCTTGTAATAAGAGATACCTCAGCTTTGGGGCCAGACAAAAATTCCTCAATAAAGCCGGTCTTGTCTATATACACTTTATTCTCTTCTTGTAGTTTACGAAAAGATTGCGTACCGAGAAGAATTTCTCTCTCTGACATTGTCATTCTCCCTTACTATCTTTGCCAGTGTATGCGCTTTGCTATTTGGATGCTGTCCTGCATACGGGAGCTTAATTTCAGCACATATTTGCAGTGGCAGTTTTGTCTTCGCATCCCCAGGAGATAGCGTACTCTCCTTAACCGCTAGTCTATTTTCTAGCGTAAGCCCTTCTTCCTGTCAAAGACGTTACAGCCGGCGGTAGCTTAGCCGTCCCAGACAGAAGGCAAAAGACAAGGGGGCATACGGAAATATTCCGTATGCCCCCTTTATTATCTTATGTCTTCAGCAGCCGGCCTAGAAGAACTGGCCCATGCTGAATTCTATGCGGCCTGTTTCTGTTTCGCCGTCGAAGTCTTCCTTGAGAGGATAGCCGTAGGCAATACGCAGGTCGCCCATGGGCGAACGCCAGCGCAGTTCGAGACCTGCGGAGTATACCCAGTTCTTGTCAAAGTCCAGGGAAAGCGAGCCGCCGTCATCGCTGCTGTAGTTAAAGCCGATATCAAAGAAGGGCACGATGGCCAGGCCAAGATCCTTCTGGAAGGTCCACACGTATTCAAAGTTGGCGACACCCATTCTGTCACCGCCGATAACGTCGTTATCATAGCGCGGGTTTCTGGAACGTGGAGACGCATCCGTGTAGGAGTAGCCGCGGACCGTATCCATGCCGCCTACGTAGAAGCGCTCAAACACGGGAACCTTGGAATCAGAGTTCTGGAACACGGCACCAAGACGTGCACGGACATGGAAGGTATGGTTTTCCTTGATGGAGTAGAAGCCCTGCCAGTCGCCGACGACCTTGAAGAAGTTGTCGGTACCGCCAAGACCGCCGCCGCCCCATTCGCCGGAGAGGCGCAGGATGGTACCCTTGGACGGACGCTCGCGGTTGTCCGTGGTATCACGCACAATGCGTGCACCAAGAGCGGAGGTCCAGTTTACGCCCTTGTAGTCCCTGATGTAGGGAGAGGCATTCTTGCCCACGTCGTAGATTTCGTAGTTTTCCAGGCGGTAGCTCACGCCGACTGAGGTGTATTCGCCGATGGGATAGCCAAAGCGGATGGTGTCACCCAGAGTGTCACGGGTGAAGCTGTCCCAGTAGTCATGCGTGTAGTAGAGGTCGTTGCCGAAGGAAATGTTGGTATCGTAGAGGCGCGGGTTGTTGAAGGTCAGGGTACCGGATGTGCGGCGCCAGGAGAAGAAGCCGCTCAGGGCCAGGTTGTAGCCGCGTCCGAAGAGGTTGCGCTCCATGATGCTGGCATTGACGCCTACGTCAAAGTAGGTGGAGTAGCCGACACCGGCCATGACTGCACCGGTATTGCCTTCCTGCACCTTGACCTTGAGGTCAACAGTGTCGTCGGACTCTGTGGGCACAAGCTCTGTATCCACATTCTTGAAATAGCGCAGCTTGGTCAGGCGCTCCGTGGAACGGCGCAGCTTGGCACCGTCATACTGGTCGCCGTCGCCAAGGCGCATTTCGCGGAGGATGACGTTGTCACGGGTCTTTTCATTGCCTTCAACAAGCAGCCTGCGGATATAGACCTTCTGCTTCTTGTTGATGACATAGACGACGTTGACTGTATTTTCCTCGTCGTGGTTCTTGACCACGCGCGTATCTACTTCTGCATAGGCGTAGCCCTTGTCATTGTAGTAGTTCTGCAATGCCTTGGCATCGTCCTGCATGATGGTGACGTTGAAATACTTGTTGTCGTCACGCCACTTCGGCATCTCGATAAGCTTCATCATTTCCTCCTCTGAGGTGAGGAGGTCGCCGGCAAAGCCTACTTCCTTGACGTTGTAGCGTGTGCCTTCATGGGCAGTGAAGATGACATGGATGCCGTCTTCCTGGTAGGTGACTTCAGGTGAGCTGACCTGCATGTCTATATAGCCCTTGGTAAGGGCATAGGCGGCAATGGCGTTGGTATCGCGCTCAAGGTATTCGTCCTTGAGAACACCTGTGCCCGTAATCCAGGACAGGATGTTGCGCTCGCGCAGGGCCATGTAGCTTTCCATGTCGCTCTGGCTCAGCTCGTTTAAGCCGTCGATCTTGACTTCGCTGATATAGAGCTTCTTGCCTTCGTCAACATTGATATGCAGGGTGGCAATGTTGCCCTGCCTGCCCTGTTCTATGCTGTAGGAAGGCTTGGCAAGATAGTAGCCTTCCTTGTGGTACAGTTCCTTTATGCGCTGCAGGTCCTCGGCCAGTGTCTGTTCGTTCAGCACCGTGCCCTTGCGGGTCTGCATGGCTGCCTCAACATCCTCGGTATCGATCTCATCGGTGCCGGTGATGATGATGTTTTCAATGCGGGGCTTTTCAACAACGTCAAAAACAAGGACGCTGCCTTCCATGTGGGCGTTGACATCCTTGAAGTAGCCCATTTCCCACAGGCGCTTGACTTCCTCGTTGATGGCTGCCGCATCGGCCCTGTCGCCCCTGTGGATGCTCATGCGCATGAGCACCACATCGGGCTCGATATTGCTGAGGCCGCGGATCTGGATATCTGAAATGCCGTTGCCTGAGGCACGCATGGGCACAAGCTCGTCACTGGCAGAGCGCACGGGCTCTGCCGTCGTGGCCGGCAGCTGGCCTGATACCGGAGCCGGAGCCGGGGTACTCTGTGCAGCCGGCTGCGGGGCCTGGCTTCTCTTGAGGACTGAGTACACCCTGCTTGCCACCTGGCCTGCCACATCGTCCAGCTCGTTTAAGCCGGAGCGCTGGAATTTTGCAGGCACGTGCTGGGCATTGTCAGAAACGGGCACAAGCATGGTGTTCAGGGTAAAGCTCTGCCCCTGCTGGCTGAAATTGCCGTATACCACCACATCGGCGCCGCTCTGGAAGCCAAGCTCATGGGCAGCAGCCAGGTTGATATTCTGGTAGTTGCTCTGCCTTAGGATGGCCTTGGCCTGTTCCAGGGGAATGACCTCCATGCCCTGCGCCTCAAGCTTTTTGATGATGCTCTGGGGAACAGCATTCTTGGCATCAGGAAATTCCGGACCGGACTGGATGCCAAAGGGCAGAACCAGAACTTTCTGCCCCGCGGCGTTTGCCTGCCAGGGCATAAAGAGACCCATGAGCAGTGCAAATGCTATCCAGATAGCAAAGTGACTGTTACGCAATAGTTTTGTCATAAAGGAGTCCTGTGCGTAGTTCGAGGCTACGGTCCAATCCCGCGGCCAGTTCGGCATTATGAGTCACCACGACTGTGGTCATGCCCAGTTCATGGTTTAATTCCTTGAGGAGCGCAACAACCTGTGCGCCTGTTTTTTCGTCCAGGTTGCCGGTCGGCTCGTCGGCAAGAAGGACTTCGGGGTGCATGAGCACGGCACGGGCGATGGCAACGCGCTGCCTTTCGCCGCCAGAAAGATTGTTTACCTTGCTGGCGTGCTTGTCGGCAAGTCCCACCCGGTCCAGCATTTCCCTGGCCTCGCCTATGACAGAGGCCTTGGTCCTTCCTGCGATGATGGCCGGCATTGCCACATTTTCCTCGGCAGAAAATTCGCTAAGAAGGTGATGGAACTGGAAGACATAGCCGCAGGTGCGGTTGCGGAAGCTGGCCTGCTCGTCCGGTGTCAGGGAGAAAATATCCCTGTCCCTGAAAAGGACCTTTCCGGAGGTTGGCGTGTCAAGCGCACCCATAAGATGGAGCAGGGTGCTCTTGCCGGAACCTGAGGCTCCCACAATGGCCACCTGCTCGCCTTCCTCTATGGAGATGCTGACACCCCTGAGAATTTCCAGGGTCTGCCCTGCTTCCTCGTAGGTCTTGACCACATTGTCAAATGTATAGAGTGCGCTCATTCGTACCTCATTGCTTCGGCTGGTTTGAGGCGTGAAGCCTGGCGTGCGGGGTAGAGCGTGGCCAGGAAACAGAGAAGCAGGGCCGAGGCGCTGATGATGAGCACGTCAGGAAGCGTTATAATAATAGGCAAATGGTCTAATGTATAGACGTTTTCTGGAAGCTTGATAAACTGATACTTTTTTAACAGCGTTCCCACAAGCAGTCCTAGGGCATTGCCAATGGCTGTTCCCACCACGCCGATGATGCAGCCCTGGCACATGAAGATGCGCCGCACCATGCTCCGCGTAGCACCCATGCTCATCATGACTGCGATATCCTTGGTCTTTTCCATGACCAGCATGACCAGGGTGGCCACAATGGAGAAGGAGCCGATGAGCACCACCATGGCAAGCAGGATAAACATGCCTATCTTTTCAAGCTTTAAGGCTGCAAAGAGGTTGGCATTCATGTCCTGCCAGCTTCTGGCATAGAAGCGGTGTCCAAGGCGATCGTTGAGGGCCTGTGTCACAATACCGGCCTTGTCCAGGTCGGCCACGGTGATTTCTATGCCGGTGAGATAGTCGCTTTCCATGCCCAGAAGCTCGCGGCAGACGTCTAAGGACACAAAGGCCAGGGATGAGTCGTATTCATACATCCCTGTCTTGAAGATGCCTGCAACAGCAAAGGGGCGGATGCGCGGCTGGAAGCCGGCACTGGACTTCTGCCCTGAGGGGGAGAGCAGGTTGACCCTGGATCCTACGGCAAGGCCCAGCCTTTTGGCCAGCTCCTCGCCTACTATGATGCCGGGGGGCGTGGTGTTTTTGAGGTCTTCCACGTTGCCGCGCTTGATGGACCGCAGCATGGAAAGCACCTTGGGCGCCCCGTCCGGATCAATGCCGCGCAGGATAAGGCCCTTGACGCCTGTTCCCGCACTGAGCATGACCTCGCTGTAGATAAAGGGGGTAGCACCTGTAACGCCGGGTGTATCCTGCACCACCTTCAGAATGTCAGGCTCAACGGAAAAGGAGTCCGGAAGCGAGCCTAGGACTACGCCATGGGCCTGTGCACCCAGGATTTTGTCGCGCATGTCCGTGGTCAGGCCGTTATAGACGCCAAGCACCACCACCAGTGCGGCAACGCCAAGCGCCACACCCATGATGGACATGAGCGAGATAACATAGATAAAGGCCTGCTTTCTTCTTGAGAAAAGATACCTGGTGGCGACAAAAGTTGAGAAACTCAAGGGCTTTCTCCCTGATAGCGCAGCTTAATGCGCTAGACTTCGGGCCTCAGCAGCGGGAAGAGGATGACTTCGCGGATGCTGGCGCTGTCGGTAAGCAGCATGACCAGGCGGTCTATGCCTATGCCCTCGCCTGCTGCCGGAGGCATGCCGTATTCCAGGGCGCGGACATAGTCCTCGTCCATGCAGTGGGCCTCGTCGTCGCCTGCCTCGCGCTCAAGTACCTGCTCCTCAAAGCGGCAGCGCTGGTCAATGGGATCGTTGAGCTCGGAGAAGGCATTGGCAAGCTCCCTGCCTGTAACAAAGAGCTCAAAGCGGTCCACCAGCTGGGGATTGTCCTCGCAGCGGCGTGAGAGCGGGGAAATTTCCAGGGGATAGCGGTAAATAAAGGTAGGCTGGATGAGCTTTTCCTCAACATCCAGGTCAAATATCTGCGCCTGCAGCTTGGGCAGGGGATCCGTTTCCGGCACCTTGCAGCCGCGCTCAAGCAGGTAGGCCTTTACCTTGTTGTAGTCGTTGTAGAACTCGGGGCTGTGGCCGCCGACCTTTTCTAGGGATTCATGGAAGGTGAGCTTGTGCCAGTGGCCGGGAGTGAGGTCAATTTCCGTATCCTGGTAGGTAATGACCGTGGAGCCGCAGGCCTTCATGGCACATCTCGCAAAGAGCTCCTCGGTAATGTCCATGAGGTCATGGAAGTTGGCATAGGCCCAGTAGAACTCGCAGGAAGTGAACTCGGGGTTGTGCCTGGTGTCTATGCCTTCGTTGCGGAAGTTGCGGTTGACCTCGAAGACTTTCTCAAAGCCGCCCACAAGCAGGCGCTTTAAGTAGAGCTCTGGCGCTATGCGCATGTAGAGGTCAATGTCCAGGGCATTGTGCCTGGTCACAAAGGGCTTGGCCGCAGCGCCGCCGGGGATGGGGTGCATCATGGGCGTTTCCACTTCCATGAAGCCGTGCTCTTCCAGCAGGTGGCGCACTTCGCTGACAATGATGCTGCGCTTCTTGAAGATTTCCCTGGTGCGCGGGTTGACAATAAGGTCCACGTAGCGCTGGCGGTACCTGGTCTCGGTATCGGTGAGGCCGTGGTACTTTTCGGGCAGGGGCCGCATGGAGCGGGTGATCAGCTTGATGGTGCGGCAGGCAACAGTGAGCTCGTTGGTCTTGGTGCGGAACAGATGGCCTGATATGCCGACAATGTCGCCCACATCGAGCTTCTTGACGATGGCAAAGCTGTCGCCCAGGTGCTCCCTGGATGCGTAGCACTGTATGCGGCCGGTCTCGTCCTGCATATGGAAGAATATGACCTTGCCAAAGCTGCGCAGGGAAGTGATGCGGCCGGCTATGGCCACGACATCTTCCTTTGTTTCCAGCTCTTCCGCCGGCAGGGATTCAAAATTGTCCGTTATCCAGGAAATATCGTGTTCCTTGCGAAAGTCGTTGGGGAAAAGAGGAATGCCGGCATCCAGCAAGTCACACGATTTGACGGCCCTGCTCTTGATAACCTCGTTGAGCTTTCCACGCCTGGCAAAGGCTTCAAGCATAGGCATAAAGTAGGCAGCGTGGGCAGACTTTGTGCCCAGCTTTACCTTAGGGGCCTTTCCGCCCTTTTCCTGTTGCTTTTTCTCTTCCACAAGTAACTCCTGCGACCTCTGTTAAGGGTCAATATAATAATCCAAAAATCCTAAGCTATTGGTTATGAGGCGTCAAGCATGTTGCCAATCTTTGCCAGTCTGTGAAAAGAGGCGCATAGTGGCGCTTTCTGAAAGCCTATGCGGCAGATCTCCTGTTTGCTAAAGCGTGCATTGTCAGGTACTATCCTTTTTCCATTTTTTTCCAGCTTTACGTGAGGGACGGTCTTCCCTTGCGTCCTTGCAGCCATTGCACAGGACGCAGGAAGCGGCCGGCCCTGCGATACAGGTTTACCTATGCAGAATCTTTCCATTTCCTTTCTTGGCAAGGACGGCCCGGGCATTGTGGCAACAGTCAGCTCAGGGCTGCGCGACAACAACTGCAATATCATACAGCTGACACAGAGCATACTGGGCGCAGAATTTGCCGCTATCTTTATCGTGCAGGCTCCTGATGCGCTGTCCATTCCCGAGCTGCAGGCTTCCCTTGAGAAGCTCCTTGAGAAGGACAGGCACGATATTTCAGTGCTTATCAGGACAGCCTCTTCCGGATCCTTCAGCGAAAGCGTTGCCTGCGAGCCCTATGTTGTCACAACCGACGGCCCTGACGGTCCCGGCCTTATTGCAGCCATGGCCCGTGTCTTTTCCAGGCACAACATTAATATAGACAACATCAAGGCAGTCCTTGGGCATGGCGGCGAAAACCACGCCCTTTTTGTGCTTGAGGTACAGGTTCCCCTCACCGTGGATATCGGCCGCTTAAGGCGCGAGCTGCACAGCGTGGGCAAGGAGCTCGGGCTCAACACCTCGGTGCAGCACAGGGATATCTTTGAGGCCATGCACCGCATTACCGATTTTTAGGACGGCCTTGTACAACAAGGAGACTACACACCCTTGAACCGCCCCGGGCGGCAGGCAGGTTAAAATGCTTTCAGAACGCGAAGTTATCAGTACTCTCGACATGGTGCGCAATGAACACCTTGATGTGCGCACCGTCACCCTGGGCATCACCCTTTTTGACTGCGTGAGCCATGACCTTGATCTTTTTATCGGCAATGTCAGGGCCAAGATAGAAAAATATGCCCACAACCTTGTCTCCATCTGCGATGAAATAGGCGACAAGTACGGCATACCCGTCGTCAACAAGCGCATCAGCGTGAGCCCCATAGCCACGGTGGCCGCACCCTTTGGTCCCAAGGACATGGTGCGCATCTGCCAGGCTCTGGACGAGGCAGCCTTCAAGGCCAATGTCGATTTTATCGGCGGCTATTCCGCCCTGGTGGAAAAGGGCTTTGCCCGCGGGGACATGGCGCTCATTGAGTCCATTCCCGAGGCACTCGCCACAACGCAGAGGGTCTGCTCCTCCATTAACGTTGCCAGCTCAAGGGCCGGCGTGAACATGGATGCCGTGGCCCTGATGGGCAGGCAGATTGTGGCAACGGCTGCGGCCACTGCAGACAAGGGCGGCTTTGGCTGCACCAAGCTGGTGGTTTTTGCCAATATCCCGCAGGACGTGCCCTTCATGGCCGGTGCCTATCTTGGCGTCGGCGAGCCCGACGTCGTCATCAATGTGGGCGTTTCCGGTCCCGGCGTGGTGAAGAAGGCCATTGACAGGGCCCTGGAAAAGGCCAGGGAAACAGGCAAAAAGCTGGACCTTCGAGGCGTTGCCGAGGTTATCAAGACCACTGCCTACAAGGTGACCCGCGTGGGCGAGATGATTGGCAACGAAGTGGCAGGACGCCTGAACATTCCCTTTGGCGTGGCTGACCTCTCCTTAGCTCCTACGCCTGCTGTGGGCGACTCTGTCGGCGAAATCTTCCAGAGCTGCGGCCTTGAGGCCATGGGCACGCCCGGATCCACTGCCGTGCTGGCCATGCTCAATGATGCCGTCAAGAAGGGCGGTGCCTTTGCCTCCTCTTCCGTGGGCGGGCTCTCCGGCGCCTTCATCCCGGTATCCGAGGACTCAAGCATAGAGGCCGCTGCTACCTCAGGCTTCCTCAGCATGGAGAAACTTGAGGCCATGACCAGCGTCTGCTCTGTGGGCCTTGACATGATCGCCATTCCCGGCGACACGCCTGCCTCCACCATTTCAGGCCTCATTGCCGATGAAATGGCCATTGGCATGATCAACCACAAGACCACGGCCGTGCGCCTTATCCCTGTTCCCGGCAAGGGTGTTGGCGACAAGGTGCATTTTGGCGGCCTGCTTGGCGAGGCTACCATTATCCCTGTTCCCAAGGGCGATGCCTCTGGCTTTATCTCCCTGGGCGGACGTATCCCGGCTCCCATACACAGCCTGAAAAATTAGGATTTTTATCGTATCAGCTTTGTCCCTTTTTGCCGGCAGGTGCTGCATAAGCCAGGCCTGCCGGCAAGAGAAACTCTTTGACAGCATACCATACATAACGAAGAAAACAGAAGGTATGCAGAGTTCTGGGGCAGGCGCACAAGCAATTGAGGCACAAAAGGCTGCACGGGGTGCGCCAAAAGGACATCATCGTGTTGCTATGGCCTCAAAGGCTGACAGCACAGGCTGTCGGTCCGAGTCGGTCCAGCCGGTTGTACCAGACCTGTCCGTTCCAAAACAGTTCGTCAGTGTATTACCGGACAAATTGCAAGTTGAGGATAATGCCGGACATTACACAGGACAAAACTATGTCTTGTATGTTTCTGCGGATATCATCAGCTTTTTTGAAGCATACAGGATTAAGAACAATGTGCGACAGGAGGTGTTCATGCTTGTAAAGACAATTATATCATGTTTTGTCCTGTTGCTGTCGGTGACCTCGGCATTTGCTGACGACAGCGTGGTCGGGAATGTTGATGCGCATGCATGGCCCCTGCTGACGATTGAGTATAAAAGTCCCGCGCCGTCTGTAGATGATGTGTATATGACAGTTGCTGGAACTGATACGAAGATTCAGTCCAAGAAAATACAGAAAATTCAGGAAACAAAGCAGCAGAACCTGCTTGTAGCCATAGATACCAGCAAGAGCCTGACCGCAGAATTCTTGTCCGCCATCAAGATTTCCATTCAGAATTATGTGAAGCATGTCAGCCAGGACAGCCGTATTGCCGTGCTGTCTTTTAACGATGCCATTCAGCTGCATACACCCTTCACAACTGACAAAAAGCAGGTCATAGACTCACTGGAAATGATTAAGCAGGGCGGTGGCAAAACCGAACTGTACGGGACAATTGATTCTGCTGTTTCTCTTTTGCAGGAGAATGAGGGCGATAAGACCCTGCTTGTTATCACGGACGGACATGATGAAGGCAGAAACCTCGATACGTCAGCCATCATAAAAAAAGCAGCTGACAACGGCGTGGTGATATACGTTATCGGCTTGCCTGATAAGCAGGCAAAGAACGCAGACTACCTGAAGGCCATCAGGGAGTTTTCTGACAAGACAAATGGTTCCTATGAGGAATGTACTTCGCCGCTTTCAATTTCATCAGCAGTCATATCTGTCCTGAACAGGCGCAATAAAATATCGGGAACCCGGTACAATATTGCTTTTGACCTTTCCGGGACAGCGTTCGCAAAAGCAGGCGCTACAGAATGCGTGCTGACAGAGGTATCTGGGAATCAGGAGAAAACAAGCAAATTTTCAGTGGCCGTCCCTGACTCTGCTGTGAAACTGTTCGGCTTTGAGAGAAAGTATGTTTATGCAGCCATTGCGGCGGCAGCCGTCCTGCTTGTACTTCTTGTTTTGCTGCTTATGCGAAGGAAGCCTGAAGTCAGAGAGATGGAAATGCCGCCCCTCCTGACGCAAAACGATGAAACCAGTCCCTTTGTTATAGATTTTCAGGGCCTGTGCGTGACATTTTCATTGCCATACGGCAGAGTGACCATCGGAACAAGCAGTGATAATGCTATTATTCTTGAAGAGCCTACGGTTTCACGTCATCATGCAGCTCTTGAAGTCTCAAGAGACGAATGCAGAATTGAGGATTTGAAATCAACCAACGGTATCTATTTGAATGGAACCCGTATATCGCGTCCGGCATATTTGAAGCCCGGAGACAAATTATATTTTGGCAAAGCTGAAGCCATTATCAGGCAAATCGGTGTTGCCAA
>JAUMVQ010000302.1 GCA_030530085.1 Desulfovibrionaceae bacterium
CACAGTGGACCATCATAATGATGCTCCCCTCACTTGTGTTCCGCACGGCTCTGCTTGCTTGCCTGTAACGGCTCACCTGAGCAAATAGCTCCATACCATCATCTACTGGATGCGTAACAGCCTGATGACCCACAAGGAGTTCCACGTACTATGTGTGATGTACTTGACAGAATTGAAAAACGCGGCATTGATAAAGGCATTACTATAGGTATTGAAAAAGGCCGTCAGGAAGGCCGTGATGAAGTAGCCGAGTTGATGGAAAAACTGCTTGAACAAAATTTTCTTGAACATGATCTTATTAATGAAATCAGAAAGGCTTCTAAGGACAAGGAATACCGTATGCATCTTCTTAAGGAATATAAGATTATCTAGTCTATCTGAACAACACAGTGGACCATCATAATGATGCTCCCCTCACTTGTGTTCCGCACGGCTCTGCTACGGCATTTTATCTCTCACAGTTCCCCTGAACAGGTACATAATGACAGTTCAACAACAGCCTGACGCATATGAAAAACTTGCCGCTCAGTACGGTACGCCCCTCTACGTCTACAAGACGTCTGTCATCCGCAGGCAGGCATTGCGGCTGAAAAAGGCGTTTCCAGACTTTGTCCTGCTCTACTCTATGAAGTGCAACCCTTTGCCTGAGATCTGCAGCCTGCTTGCAGAACTAGGCACTGGCTTTGACTGCTGCTCCGGCAGGGAAGTCCTAGCCGCATCAGAAACCGGCCTTGCTTATGAGCGCATATTCTATTCAGCGCCAGGCAAGACACGGCAGGAAATTGAATCCTCCCTTGGCAAAAGCCTTGTTTTTGCCGACTCCTGGACTGAGCTGGAGCTCATCAACAGTATTTGCCGGGAAAGAGGCATAGTCCTTGAAGCAGGCTTAAGAGTCAGCCCTGCCATAAGCCTTGGTCAGGGCACAAAGCCAGCCATTCTCAAGGCCGTGCCCGACAAGTTCGGCGTACCTGAGGAAGATCTTCCGGCAAGGGCCGGCTGGCTTGCCTCCTTAAAAAACATCCGCATAACCGGACTGCACGTCTACATGCGAAGCCAGGTCCTTGATGCGGAGACGCTTTCTTCTGTTTTTTCCCATACAGCCGCCATAGCACGTCTTTTGCATACAAATCCCGGCTTTCAGCTGCGCTATATAAATTTTGGCGGCGGATTCGGCATTCCCTATCAGGCAGAAGAAGAGCTTGCCATTGAAGACATTGGCAGAGCATGTGCAACACTGGCAAAAGACCTGCTTGAGATCTGTCCTGGCGTACAGCTCTTTCTTGAGAGCGGTCGCTACCTTGTGGGACAGGCAGGCTCATTTGTCAGCCGTATTCTGGATGTCAAGGAATGCCGCGGCACCACCTTTGTTATCGCAGAAGGCCTGCTTAACCATTTCTTTCGTCCGGCACTGGCCCGTCTCCTGGGTGATCTTACGGAATCCCTGCCTGCCGGCCCCAAGGGCCCGTGCGAGCCTTTGTGGGGAGGACCTGGCATTCTGCTCCCAAAAGTATACGGCACTCCTGCCCCGGCAAGGCCTGTCACCCTGTGCGGCACGCTGTGCACTGCCCAGGACTGCGTTGCCAGGAACGTTGTCCTGCCGGACATTGTGCCAGGCAACCTTCTTGTCTTCCCTAATGCCGGCGCTTATGGCGCAGTGCTGAGCCCCCATGACTTTGGTTTCCAGAAAGAGTGCAGACAGGTGCTGATTGCAGATGACTAACCCTAGTGCTTCGGACAGGTATCTTTGATTACGGTTGCGATTGGTGGCCAG
>JAUMVQ010000303.1 GCA_030530085.1 Desulfovibrionaceae bacterium
ATCAAGCATTAAATTACAAAGGTCTAGGAGATTGCTACAAGATAGGACGTGGGACTAGTCAAAATATAGAAAAGGCAACTTACTGGTATGGAAAGGCTGTTGAATTAGGCTATGCGCGTGCAGCAATGGACTTAGGTGAAATAGCCGAGCTATACAATAAATCCTATGTCAAGGCTTTGTCCTGGTATGAAAAAGCGCTTGAGCTTGGTGATAAGGATGAACGTTTGAAGGAAGCTATACAAAGGGTTAAATCAAAAATAAGAAATCAGTAAGAAAAAAAATGAAAATAACGGGTTTTGATATTCTAGGGAGGGACAGACTGTGACAGAGGAATCATATTCTGCAGTGAGTCTTCAGGAAGGCTTTATTCTTCATGACCGTTACAAGATTGTCAGCGTGCTCGGGCGCGGAGGCTTTTCCTATACATACAAGGCACAGGACACTAAACTTGACAGGACAGTGGCAGTAAAGGAGTACTTTCCGGCTTCTGTTGCTTTCCGTACAGGCCTTACTGTCATGCCTGTTGATACCAAGTCGCAAGACAGCTATTCAGCGGGCCTGCGGTCATTTATAGACGAGGCAAAGATCCTGGCCAGATTCCGAGACGAGAATATTTGCTCTGTCTGGGACTATTTTGAGGAGAACGGCACAGCCTATCTGATAATGTCCTATATCTCCGGCGAGCCATTGGACACGGTTTTACAGAAATGTCCGAATGGAGTGATGAATTCAGGCGCCGTTCGCCTGTGGCTGATTCCTCTTCTGGGTGCATTGCAGAAACTTCACGCTGCATCCTATATACACAGGGATATCAAGCCCTCCAATATTTTTATTACGTATGACGGCAAGCCTGTCTTGTTAGATTTCGGGGCAGCCAGGGTGTCAGTCGGCCGTACACATGGTTATACAGTGATACTGACGCCGGAATATGCGCCACCGGAGCAGTCAACAACGGACATTGCCGCACAGGGGCCGTGGACAGATCTCTATGCAATTGCAGCAGTTGCCTACAAATGCCTTATGGGCGCAACTCCGCCAGACGCCCAGAAGCGTATTCTTGCCATGGCAAATGGCAAAGCTGACCCGTTGGATGAGACAATGCCGGCTCTGAAGGCCATTGCAGATGCAGGCCTGTATGAATTTATAAGCAGAGCGCTTGTTCTGTCATACGCAAAGCGGCTGCAGTCCGTGGATGAGGCTGATAAGCTTTTGGGCTGTCCTCATAAAACGGAGAGAGACAGCGCAAAGCCATTGAATGACTCTCCCAGTCATGATTCTCCTGTAAAGGGGATCAAAAAAAAGGGGACAAAAAAAATAGTTGCAGTCGTCTGTCTTCTTCTCTTTTTTTTTGTTGTGAAATCTTGTGGCAAGTCCCCAAGCCAGGAGACGAAGCCCGCTGTTCAGTCTCAAACAAAAGGTTTTGCCAAACAGACACAGACTGCACATAGTGATAAGTATGAGCAGGTGTTGAAAATCTATCAGGAGGCAATCAGGCTTTTGGGCAACGAAAATTATAAAGAGGCAAAAGTTTATTTCAAAAGGGTTTTAGACTGTACATCTGACGATGAACGGGTGCTGGATATAAAGACAATATGCGCAATACATTTGGGAGTCCTTTATCTTTCCGGCAAGTACGGTGAGCCAGAGGATTACGATAAGGCTTTCAAACTTCTTTCAAGTTCACTGTCCAGATCAGAGAATTTATCAAAGTACGATCAAATGTATCATTACTTATTTCTAGGGCATTGTTACAGGGACGGACGTGGGAC
>JAUMVQ010000054.1 GCA_030530085.1 Desulfovibrionaceae bacterium
TAGCAAAAGCCTGTGCGCAACATACTATATGTTCCTCCCTTCCCTTTCAAGCTCTGAAAAAACATACCCGGCGGCTTTGTTCATCCTGCTTGACAGGACAAGGTGACACTCTATACTCACACACTGCACAAGGTGCGTGCCATGAGCGCACGCAGGGAAGCCGGTGAAACTCCGGCACGGACCCGCCGCCGTAACCGGATACAAGGCCAGCACCAAGTCACTGTTCCTAGAGGGAATGGGAAGACGCCTGGCCAAGGCTTGAAGCCGGAAGTCGGAAGACCGACCTCGTGTATTTTTTCTGCCGCACCCACGGGTTTTTGGGACGCTGCCTTCTATCAGACCAGCTGTCTTGACTGCTGGCTTTGGGTCTTGCCTTATACCCTGACCGTAACGCCAGCCCCTGTTGGTGCCTCATGTCATTCCTTTTTCCGGAGTTTTCCATGAGACATCTTTCAAGCCTCCTCATTGCGCTCTTCTTCTTTACCTTCGCCGCACTGGCCAATGCGGCCACCCCGTCAGGCATCGTCCTGGTTGCCTTCGGGACCAGCATGGAATCCGCCAAACCCTCCCTGGATGCCATAGACAAGGCCTACAAAAAAGCCTACCCGGATACCCCCGTCATCTGGGCCTACACCTCGGATATTATCCGCGCCAAACTGGCAAAAGAACAGAACCAGAAAGTCTTTTCTGTCAAGGAAGCACTGGATGCCTGCAAAAAGCAGGGCATCGTTTCCATCCGCGTACAGAGCCTGCACGTAACTGGCGGTGAAGAATTCAACATGCTGCAGCGGATGATTGTACGCTATCTCAACAAGAACCCAGGCGCCTTTGACCACGTCTACCTTGGCCATCCCCTGCTTGAGTCAAGCAAGGATCTGGACGAGGTGATCTCCGCCCTTCTGGCCTCTGTCAAGGAGAAACGCAAGGCAGGCGAGGCCCTTATCCTTATGGGACACGGCAATGACAGGGGCCCCTCTGACATCACGCTGGCCCATGTGGCAGACACCCTGCATGCAAAGGACAGCCTGGCCTTCCTGGCCACTGTAGAAGGCGCCAACACCTTTGACACCATTCTGCCCGAGCTGAAAAAGTCAGGCGTGAAAAAGGCCCTGCTTATGCCCTTTATGGTTGTGGCAGGCGATCATGCCAATAACGACCTGGCCGGCGACGAGGACGACAGCTGGGCCTCCCAGCTCAAAAAGTCCGGCATAAGCGTTGAGGCAAACCTTATCGGCCTGGGATCCGTTCCCGGCATCCAGCAGATCTACCTGCGCCATACCAAGGACACGCACGACGATCTGGCCAACCCCACCAAGAAAGACTAAGGCTTTTTGTGGCAGGACGGCCGGCATGCCCGGTATAATCGGTATGATCGGCTGTCCTGCCTTCTTCTGCCTTCCAGGCGCATCTTATTTTTTAACCCTGCTTTCAGGAGTCTGCCATGCAGCCAGGCAAATTGTACGGTCTTGGCATAGGACCGGGTGATCCCGAACTCATAACAGTCAAGGCCGTCCGCCTTATCAAAAGCTGTGACGTTATTTTTACCGTCATTTCCTCACACGCAGATGCCTCCACCTCTGAAACGCTGGTGCGCTCCTATGAGCCCAGGGGCCGCATAGAGCGCCTTGTATTCACGATGTCGCGCATACAGTCTGAGAGGGAAGAACAGGTCAGGCGCAATGCCGGCTGCATCATTGAGGAACTAAGGCAGGGGCATGACTGTGCCTTTGCGACCTTAGGCGACACGCTTTCCTACTCTACATTCGGCTACATTCTGCCACTTGTAAAAAAAGCCATTCCTGAAGTCCGTGTCGAAATCGTCCCCGGCGTCACTTCCTGGAGCACCCTGGCAGCAAGGGCAGGCAGGGTGCTGGTGGAAAACAAGGAATGCCTGCGCGTTATCCCGTCCTTCACAAAAGATATTGCAGACAAGCTTGTATTTGAGCCTGATACTGCCACTGTGCTTCTCAAGACATACAGAAGCCGCGCTACCCTGACTGCCAGGCTGCGTCAGGAAAATGTAGATGTCCTCTACGGGGAAAACCTCACCCAGCCTGGCGAATTTGTGACCGACAATCTGGACGAAATAGACGCCAGAAAAGAAAACTACCTTTCCCTCATGCTTGTACGCAGGAAAAAATAAAGCCTGCAGCACTAAAGCACGCAAGCCGGGCGTTCTCCTCCATGGAACAGACAGCAGAAGCAAAAGTAAAGCCGGGGCACAGGATGCCAGGGCATAAAAAAAACCGCACGCCGCTTTGGAAACAGCCAAAATGGTGTCTCTTTTTCGTGTTATCCCTGATCCTCTCAGGCTGCCTTGTTGTCATCATGCCCCAGCCGCAGATGATGAAAAAAAGCATGAGCAGGCAGAATCAGGCTGAGCAGGCCATGCCGGTGCCAAAGCAGCAGGACTTAGTTCTCAACGCACAGTCAGGCCATGGGGTCCAGGCAGGCAGTCCTGCAGCAGAAAAGAACCATGCAGGCACTGGCAAAACGGACCAGAAGGCAGGGCACACAAAAAAACATGCAGGCATGGCGCAGGAAACTGCACTGGACAAGATACTGTACCGGCTCCATGTCTTTGGCAGGCTCTTTTTCTTCGTCGGGCTTGGTGCCCTGCTTGGCGCCGTAGTTGACGGCCGCGGCTGGTACCGCTTTTTTGCAGGATCGCTTGGAAGGCTGGCCAGGATGGCCAGAATGCCTGCCATTGTCAGCATGGCTGCCCCTGTGGCCTTAACCTCGGCACCTGCTGCAGACAGCATGCTTGTAGCAAGCCACAACAAGGGCGAGCTCTCATCTGCCACGCTGATAGCAGGCGGCATGCTCAACAGCTTTCTGGCCCACTTTTCGCATACCATGCGCATCTTCTATCCGGTTGTGGCAGCCATAGGGCTTCCCGGCGTCCTCTTTTTTCTCATCCAGTTCGGCGGCATGAGCGCCTTCATCCTGGCTGTCCTTCTCTGGCACAGGGTGACCATGGCAAAAAAGCAGAATCTGCCAGGCGGGGAATATACAGAGGAAGAGAGCCTGTCTGCAAAAATACTGCCGTGGAAGGAAACACTGCAAAAGGGCTTTGTCCGTGCCGGGAACCTGCTGTTACGCCTGGTCTGCATTTCCCTTCCCCTGCTGCTTCTTATGGAATACTGCCTTAATTCAGGCATGCTGGATTTCTGGGACAAGCTTGTGCCAGAGGCAGTCAGTTCCCTTATCCCGGAGCAGCTTCTCACCATTCTGGCAGCCCAGCTGAGCGGGCTGGTGCAGTCCTCAGCCATCTGCGCAGGCCTGAAAGCGCAGGGACTTATATCTGATGCCCAGATCCTGCTGGCCATGCTGCTGGCTTCTGCTGTCACCAACCCATTGCGCACCCTGCGGCGCAACCTGCCCACTGCCCTGGCAATCTTCCCTGCCCGCACAGCACTGGCCATTGTCTTAAGCATGCAGATAGTGCGCTTCATCATTATGATGGCAGCCTCCGTCATCGTCCTGATCTGGATGCAGGCCCATATCTGAGCAGATATATCTCTTGCCATGAACAGCACTAACGGCAGCAAATCGCGGCAAAGAGAGCTGGCCCCAGTACCGGATCAATGGCCGGCATGGGACGGCTCTCCCCTGCCTCCATCTTCCATGCTGCGCTGGGGATACAGCACCGGTGCCTGCCTTTGCGCCGTCCTGACAGCGTCATACCGGCGCCTGGTACTGAACACAAAGGATACTACCGTCCGCCTTGTTTTTGGTGACGGGAAAACACGTACCCTGCCCCTTGAAAAAGAACTGCCTGAATACCCGGGCTTTGCCGTTATCCGCAAAAACGGCGGCGATGATCCTGACTGCACGCACGGCATTCTGCTGGCAGGACGCATGCGCCAGCTTAAAAGTATGTCCGCAGATCTTCTGGATGAACGCGATCTGGAAGTGAAGGCTGGAAATGCCAGGATACGGATTCATGCGATTATCGGCATAGGGACAGCCACAAGAAGCGGCCTGGACTGCGAAAAAGGGCACTGGGCCATCAACAAGGGCGTCCTTTCCATGCTGAAGGCCAATCTGGAAAAAGAAGGCCTGAAAAACGGCTGCTGGCTGGCCGAGGTCGTCATCCCGGACGGGGAAAAGACTGCAAAAAAAACGCTGAACCATACCTTAGGCGTAGAGGGCGGGCTCTCCATCCTGGGAACTACCGGCCTTGTGCGTCCTTTCAGCAATGAGGCCTACCTTGCCACCATCCGTGTCTGCCTGCGGGCTGCTTCAAAGGCCGGAAAAAAAGCCGTGCTCTGCACAGGGCACCGTACTCTCTGCTCGGCCCAAAAGTGGGCAGAAACTGCCGTATGCCGGAACAATTTTGGCATTATTCCAGATGACAGCTTTGTTACCATAGCCGATTTTCTGGGGGAGAGCCTGCGCTGTGCGCAAAGCCTTAACCTGACTTCCCTTGTCATTGCCTGCATGCCTGGCAAGCTTCTCAAATATGCGGCAGGCTTTGCCAATACCCATGCAGCTCAGAGCAGCCAGGACATGGCGCTCCTGGCCAGGACGATTACAAAGGTCCTGCCTTACAAAGCAGAACTTCTGCCGCATATATATGCCTGCACCAGCATGAGGCAGGCATGCGACCTTTTGTCCGGAGAAGAACTTGATGCAGTACTGCACTCCCTGGCCCAGAAGGCCCTGGCGCACTTTGAACAGCATTGCATGAAGGATCCTGGCGGACACATGGCTGCCGGGGACATACAGACTGCTGCAGTTGCGGTGCACTTTGCGCTGCTTGTCACTGATTTTTCCGGAAATATCCTGCTGTTTGCGCAAAAGAACGGCTGACACATACTCTGAGTGTCAGCCGGGAAAAAGAGATTGCCAGCCCTGCAATCTTCCCATATACAAAATAAAAAAAACGGAGGTGTCACCTGTGGCTGATACAAAAGAATACGAATACAGCACAAAGAACTCCATGTTCAGGGATCTGTTTTCTGAACCTGCCTGCCTGCCCAATGTGTATAAGGCACTGCATCCTGAAGATGCGCCCATAACGGAAGAAGATTGTACGCTTGTTCCGCTGGAAGATCCCTTTTCTGTCGGCATAAACGAGGATCTGATATTTTTTGCAAAAGACAAGCTCATTATCCTGATGGAGCCGCAGCCTGTCTGGTCTGCAAATGTCCTTGTCAGGGCATTCATATATTTGCAGAATGCATATGAAACATATCTGTACGATACAGATACCTTCACGTGCGACACAGATCCTTTGAAAATACCTTTTCCTGAAATATACGTCATGTATCCAGGCGAAAAGGGAAATCTTCCCGATGAACTTTCCCTCAAAGATTCTTTTTTCAAGGGAGAGAACTGCAAACTCAACGTTACTGCCCAGATTCTCTATGCAGACAAATCGGACACTGTCATCAATCAGTACATCACCTTCTTCATGACAGTGACAGAGCAGGCAAAAAAACATGACAAAACAAAGGAAGCTGTCAGTAATGCCATCAGGATATGCAGGGAAAAAGGCGTTCTGGGCGAGTACCTTGGCAGGAAGGAGCAGCAGGCAGAGGAGATGGTACTGTATGGCCTTTGCTTGGACAGAACTCCTGATACAGGAAAGTAAAACTGTCTCTCCGGCATACTGCTCCTGATAAAGCAGTCATGCCTTTTGTCTTTGAAAACCTGCTCAATGCGGGGGCTTGTGCCGAACCTGAAGCACGGCCCGGCAAGCCCCCGGATGCAGGACAGCTCATAAGAACGCCATGTCCCATATCTCAGTCCCGTCAGGCCCCGCACAAGCAAAAGGTTTGCTGGATGTCTTTTCCTGCGGCATTGGGCCCATTCCAAAGCATATACAGCAAAAGGTGCTGCTGGCAGACCATGTTTTTGCGGCCCAGGGGCTGCTTTCACAGCTTTCCGCAGAGACAGGGCAGAAAAAAAGTCCTGTCCTGCACAATATACTGCCCTCCCCCAGAGACGCTCTCAGGGAAGCCGTCGCTCTTGTAAGCCAGGGAAAAAATGTCTGCCTTCTGGCCTCAGGCGATGCCCTGTACCACGGCATAGGCAGCACGCTGGCCAACATGCTGGACGGCATGCAAAAAGACAAAGCGGACGGGGAAAAACTCACGATCCGTTTTCATCCTGGACTTACTGCCTTTCAGGTGCTCTGCCACAAAATCGGCCTGCCATGGGAAAAGGCACGCCTCTTTTCGGTGCATTCAGGATCTGCCTCGCTGCGCCCCCTGCTGGAAGCCCCTTTTGCCATCATCTATACGGGCCTGCCCCTGACACCGTCCAAGCTTGCGCAGGCTCTTTGCGCCCTGCACCCTGCCTCGAAAAAGAGATGCTGCATACTGGCTGAAAAGCTTGGCACAGCAGAAGAATACATCACGCGCTGCACGCTGCAGGATGTAGTCACAGCAAAGACTGGCCCTACTGGCATCCTGGTGCTACTGCCTGAAGGGGCTGTGCCCATGCCTTTGCCGCTTGGACTTGACGATGCGGCATATGCGTTTGAAAACCACTGCCTCACGGCAAGACAGGTGCGTCCCCTGGTCCTTTCCTGCCTGCGCCTGCCGGCTTTTGGCGAACTGTGGGACTTAGGAGCAGGCTCCGGCTCTGTCAGCATAGAGGCAGCCATGCTGAGGCCTGATCTTCATGTATCGGCAGTGGAGCGTGTACCTGCACGCTGCCGCAATATAGAACACAACCTGGCCAGCCACTGCGTCAGCAACGTCACCCTGCATGAAGGAGACAGCCTTGCCCTCATGGCCTCGCTGCCGCAACCGGACCGTGTCTTTATCGGAGGCGGAGGAAAGGATTTGCCAGAACTTCTGCGCCTCTCCCTTGCCGCCCTGAATAAAGAGGATCCCCTTGCCTGTGTTGTGGTCTCTGCCATTACCCTGGAGACAACAGCAATCTTGCAGCAGTTTAAGGATGGCATTCTGCAGGAAATAATGAGCGTGGACATTGCCGTCTCTGCCCCCATAGGCAGCTATACCCGCTTATCTCCGCTTAACCGCATCCATATTTTTGTTTTTACGCCCAAAAACAATGCCTGACAGGCCTTTTGCAGGCGGACCCTTTTGCAAACGGACAAATACATGACGCAGCAAGCCTATTTTCTGCCCCCGCACGGAGGTGACAGGGACGCTCTTGTCTCCTGCTCTGAACATGCCGATGAAGAGCTGATCGATTTCAGCGTCAATGTCCGTCCCGACGGTCCTCCCGACTATCTCAGGCTTGCCATGCTCCGCGCCCTGAATGAGGCCGGACGCTATCCTGCACCAGATTCTGCCCCGCTGCGCAGGCTCTGTGCAAAAAAAACAGGGCTCAGCGAAGACAGCATTGTCTTCGGCAACGGCACCTCGGAACTTCTGCATGCACTTGCGTATGTTCTAAAAAAAAACAGCACCCCCTGCGTGGTCATTCCAGAGCCAGCTTTTGGCGACTATGAAAAAGCCTGCCATATGGCCGGCATCAAAACGCTGCATCCGTCCTGCGCTTTTTGCTCACCTTCTGCATCTAATCGTCTGGCCGACTGGACGCTCCCGCTTGCAGAGATTCTGGAAAGCCCCAAAAACTGTGCTGTCATTATCGCCAATCCCGGCAATCCGGCAGGAACCTACCTTGCCCCAAAGGCCCTCATACAGCTTTTTGAGGCAAGGCCGGATATCACCTGGATCATAGACGAAGCCTTTTTGACCTATGCAGGCCCTGCAGACAAAATGTCAGTCCTGCCATGGCTTGTCCGGATGAGCAAAGGGGAGGAAAAGGGACTGCCGCAAAATTTCAGGTGGTGCCTGGTGCGTTCTCTTACAAAATTTCATGCACTGGCAGGCATACGGGCAGGCTGCCTTCTTGGCTCGCCTGAACTGATGCTGCAAATACGGGAGGCACTGCCCACCTGGAATGTGAACTGCATTGCAGAGGCCTGCATCAGGGCAATACTTGAAAAGACGCCTGAGGCAGAAAAAGACGAGAGGCAGACACGCGTCCTGAACAGGCAGAACCGCCAGTATCTTTTGAAGGCGCTGCAAACACTTCCTCTCGCTGTTTTCCGGTCGCAGGCAAATTATCTTCTGGTGCGCCTCAATACGCCCCAAAAGGACCTTGCCGTCAGGCTTCTG
This sequence comes from Desulfovibrionaceae bacterium, assembly GCA_030530085.1. Lineage (GTDB taxonomy): Bacteria > Desulfobacterota > Desulfovibrionia > Desulfovibrionales > Desulfovibrionaceae > Desulfovibrio. The sequence continues at coordinate 8,106 of JAUMVQ010000054.1, forward strand.
AAAGAAGAGGCACTGGCTGTCCGCGACTGTGCCACCTATCAGGGACTGAAGGACGGACGATGGTTCAGGATAGCAGTGCGCGGAAAAAAAGACACAGACCGCCTGACAGCAGCCCTCAGAAAAATACTTGTGCCCCAGGCGCCCTTTTGCAGCATGCAGCCGCAGAAAAAGCATACGCCGGCCCTCATGCTGCAGGGAACATCGTCCGGAGTCGGCAAATCCATACTCACGGCTGCCTTCTGCAGGATACTGCGCCAGGAAGGCTTTGATGTCGCTCCCTTCAAGGCGCAGAACATGTCGCTCAATTCTGGCGTAACCTGGGACGGACTTGAGATGGGCAGGGCCCAGATTTTGCAGGCAGAAGCGGCAGGCCTGCAGCCTGATGTGCGCATGAATCCCCTGCTTCTGAAACCGCTCACGGACAAGGGATCGCAGGTTGTCCTTATGGGAAGGCCGCATTCAGTCATGCAGGCCAGGGATTTTCTTGTCGCCCGCAAAAACTACAAAAAGACCATACTGGAAGCCTACGAGAGCCTGGCCAGTGAGCATGACGCCATGGTTATCGAGGGAGCAGGCGCCATGTGCGAGGTCAATCTGAAGGAAAGCGACCTTGTCAACATGGCCATGGCAAAGGCAGCCGGAGCACATGTCCTCTTAACCGGAGACATTGACAAAGGCGGCGTCTACGGCGCTTTCCTGGGTGCCTGGATGACCTGCACGCAGGAAGAAAGAAAGCTTCTTGCTGGATATCTTGTAAACCGCTTTCGCGGTGATGCCAGCCTGCTGGCCCCTGCCCATGAGTACATGGTGCAGGCAACAGGGCTTCCGGTGCTGGGCGTTATCCCCTACCTTGCAGAGCTTAACCTGCCAGAAGAAGACAGCGTGGGCCTGTCCCGCAACCTTTTTAAGCCGGCAACGCTTGATGACCCGCTAGATGTAGCCATGGTCGTCTTAGGACGCACGGCAAACTATACGGATGCAGCACCGCTTGGCATCGAACCTGATGTGACGCTGAGGCCTGTGAAAACAAGTGCCGAGTGGGGGAATCCTGATCTGGTCATCCTGCCTGGATCCCGCAGCGTGGCCGAGGACTGTGCCAGCTTACGCACATCAGGCCTTGCTGAGCGAATCATGGAACATGCTGAAAAAGGTGGCTGGATCACCGGTATTTGCGGCGGCATGCAGATCATGGGTGATACGCTGCTTGATCCCAGGCATCTTGAATCAAATACAAATTGCATGGAAGGCCTGCATCTTCTGCCCCTGACAACCACTATCGAGCCGAGCAAGACACTGACAAGGCTCAGTCATGTGGCTACGCCCTTCGGAGTGCAGACAAGCGGCTATGAAATACACCATGGCCAGACATGCATGACTAAGACACTGCCTGACATGCAGTACTTTTCAAGACCGGACACTGAGAACGGGCGCTTCCTGGGCTGTGCCAGGGGACGCATGGTCGGCACGTACCTGCACGGGCTTTTTGACGATGACCTCTTCCGCAGGGCATTTCTGGATACTGTGCGCCAGTCTCTAGGCAAAAAGTCCTATGGAAAGCCTCTTGCCAGCTGGAATCCCGATGCAGAACTGGACAGGCTGGCTGATGCAGTACGGTCTGCCTGCGATATCAAGGCCATCCTGCGCATACTGGGGTTGTAGTTTTTTCAGGCAAATGGCCGCAAGGCACGTTATTTTCTCTTTTCGGCAATGGCGTAACCGTTTTTGCCAAAGAAAGGAAAGCAGAAGTTGTCAAAAAAGGGGGCGTGAATACCAGGTCAGTGCCATGCGGCAGAGGCCGGATACAGTCAGCCCCTTTTTTGCAAGCACGGCTGCCGCTTCATGGCTGGGGCAGGACTCACCAGATAAATGCCGCGGCGGCGCATCAGATCAACTCCCCGCCCCTGGCCGGTGATGCCGTCCATGTGGCGTCTTCTTCGGAAAGAGGAGCGGAAGCGTCGCACTGGGCCAGCAATTCTTGCAGGCTGTACTTCTTCCTGGCGATCGGCTCACCAGGCTTCATAAACCAGATTGAACCTGTATCCTTAACTTCTCCCAGTACCTGGGGCGAATGCGTTGTTACAAAGAACTGAGCATTCGGAAATACTTCAAGCAGTCTGGGAACAACCATTCTCTGCCAGGCAGGATGAAGGTGCAGTTCTATCTCGTCAATGAGGAATACGGCCTCTGCCTCAAGCGGGTTAGGGGCAGACGGATTAGCCATGGCGATACGCCTGGCCATATCACCGACAAGGGCAAGCAGGCATTTTTCACCGTCTGACAGATCCTGTATCTTAAATTTTTCATCCCCTTTTTTTATAACCATATGCAATGAAGGCTGTCTTTTGACCTGCGGGGAACTGAAGCCGGGCATCATGGCATGGATTGCGGCCCTGACAGCATTCAGCTGGGGATCTCCATCATAATGTTGCCCTTCTCTCTGCGCTGTACGGAACAGTTCATTTTCTACATCTTCACGATTTCTAAACCATTCAAAGAACAATTTGAAATCAGATTCCTCCCGTTTTCCCAATAATGAACTTTCAAGTGCTGCTATCTGATCAAATTTATGTTGTTTTCTTACTCTTAAAGGAACCGAAACTACAGCTCTGTTTGTTGAATAAAGAGAAATCAGAGGAACACTAGCCTTATCATCAGCATCAAGTTTTTCATTAATGCTGTAAACAATGCTTTTTATATCTTCCTGATTTGAAAGATGTTGTTTTTGTTCTCGTTCAAGAGACTTGCCTAAAGACCAC
>JAUMVQ010000304.1:0-1210 GCA_030530085.1 Desulfovibrionaceae bacterium
CTATTTGCCCTTTCTCATTTGTGTCAGCAGCTACGTCTGAACAGCCGAAAACACCATTCAGGCATTATGTGGGATCTACAGCCTCTACCAAAATGCGGTTAGAGCAAATGGATAACTCTAAAAAGTCACCAACCACGCCACTTCTCAAATAGGCCATGTCATTTTCCAGATTGAATATGACTGTTTCTCCGGAAACATAAGAAGAAAATACACCTATCTCGTCCCAATTAACGTTTTCAGGGATAGTGTAATCAGACACATCATAAAATGTAATTTTAATTGTCCCATTTTCCGGATCCCCATCCTTGTATTCTTCCTGCATCCAATATGAAAAATCTACCCATAACACAATTGTCCTTCCATTATCGAGTACTTCGACGTTGTCGATAGAGCTGTCATGCATATAATAGTTTTTTACAAAATCGTGTGCAGTCATGCTTATTGTACTCCTTTCGGGAAGATGCAGTCTGTCCTGCCCCCGTTGCAACGGATTCTTAGGACGTATCAGGTGCCATTGCGAAGCATGGCCAGATAGTCCTCGTAAGCGAAGGTCCTGTTCCTGCCGGCATTAGTGGTCTGTTTCAGAATGCCGGCATCGCCTAGCCGCTTCACAGCGCAAGATACGGTATTGAAGGAGAGCCCCAGGGACCCAGCTGTCTTGCTGATGTCTATGATCGGATTTTTTTCCAGAAAGTCAAACCCAGCATGGCATTTTTTGCGGCCCGTCCCATACTGGTGATAACGGCGATGTTTTTGTCATGCAGAAAGATCAGGTCATCAATGGCTGATACTGCATCCTCCGCTGATTCAGCCAGTGCCTGCAGGAAGAACTTCACCCACTGCTCATAGTTCCCGGTCCTGCGCACTTCTGTCATGCGGTCATAGTATTCTGCACGGTTTTTCTTCGGATACTATGAAACAGGCAGTGCAGGCGTGGTGATGGCCTTCTTCTCCATGAGAAACAAGGCAATAAGCAGGCGTCCCACCCGGCCGTTGCCGTCAACAAACGGATGGATCGTTTCAAAATGGTAGTGGACCGGGTGCGGTCTGGCAAGGATTCTACCACCGTCACTCACTGCATCCTGCAGCAGGGCAAAAAAAAGACCTCCCTTCCCTCATGCCCTGCATGGTTGCCCATGCTGCACTAATGGAAAGGAGGCCTTTCTCAGCCCTGTTCCCTTCATGGGAAAGGGCTCTGGTTATGAGTCAC
>JAUMVQ010000304.1:1220-1753 GCA_030530085.1 Desulfovibrionaceae bacterium
GCCTGCCGCTGTACTGTATGCTGTGCCCTGCTATACGTCCCCGCGCTTGTACCGGGAGACAAGGTCCTGAGCCTGGGCAATATATTTTTTAAAGTCCAGGTTTTTTGCATATTCTTTTGCTTCTTGCACCATGGCTTCAATGCGGCCCTTGTTCGCAAAAAGCTTGTCGATAATGGATGCACTCACAGCCTCGTCAATAGTGCCGTCTGCATGTACAGCATCCTTTATGCACATATGGCGTAGCCATTCACAATACAGTTTTCCCTGCACTGCTGTTGAGGCACCAAGCACGACGGCCTCGCCGGCTCCGCCAACAAGGGTGCCCAGAAACGGCATAAACTTTAACGCCTCAAGCCCGGCCACGATAAGGGCTCTCTGTGCAAGATGGCTGGCGATCATGCCGGCCACGGACTTTGTTATATTTTTGGAAAAGCTTACCCCGACGGCACTGTTGATTCGATAGTACATCGAATAGACGTTGCCCAGCGACGCTACTGCTCCTGCGGCAGGAACGGGAATTAAGCCCATCGCCC